>JAIRLF010000387.1 GCA_031259655.1 Prevotellaceae bacterium | reverse complement strand
GCTCCTGAAAGTAACTGAAACCGAAATAATCGACAAAAATAATATCAAGATAGGTTTCAGTACAAATGTTTCTTTTCCCGATGCGCTAAATCTTGATAATTACTCACTTTGTTCTGTTTCCGATACGTTTGACATATTCGATGTCAACAAAATCTCTGATAATGAACTCAAACTGTCTACTCAATTGCTTAGCGACACTCTGTTTTTGTTGTCAATATCCGGAATAACTGATACTTATGGCTCAATAATGACGGACACTGTAATAAAACTTCGTAGAAACGCTTCCGCCGCGAACTGTTCTCTGAATGCATTAGAACGAAATTTATTGGCGTTGGAGTTTAATCGAAATATGATTGATTCTATAGTTATGGATACCAATAATTATCTCTTGACAAATGTTGCAGGTGATATTTTTTGGATAAAGTCTGTTACAAAAAATTCCGGGAAATTTTATTTGGATTGCGATTCTCTGCGTGGAAGCGCTTTTGTGTTATATTACAACAACTTGGAGACAGAAGACGGTTTCATTCTCAACGACAGTATAATATTAGAAAAATCCTATCTCCCTGCAAAAATCAACACAGCGGAAGCCATATCGTCTTCGACTGTGATTGTGGAATTTAGCAAAAATATTCGGGAAGCGGGCGAGTACATAATCAAAAACAGTCACGGGACTATTTTTGGTATTGCTTCTAAAACAGTTAGCGACAAGCAAATTACTTTAACTTTATCCGAAACGCTTTCGGGAAACAGTTTTATGCTGTATGTCTCCGAAACAAAAGATAATGAAGGATTTATGATAATAGATTCCACTTATTTCCGGCGACAGACAGTCAATTTCGGCGATTTAATATTTAATGAGATAATGGCGAAACCTAATCCGCCTGTTTCTCTGCCGGATAGAGAATATTTGGAATTATACAACCGCACATCAGACTCAATTGACATAACTAATTTTCGCATATTATACGGTACAGACAAGTCGTCGAGAATCACAACGGGAAAAATCGCCCCTCACGAATATGCTGTGATATGCGCTTCTTCGTCAGTATCAGAACTTTCAACTTATGGCAATGCGTTTTCGGCGACCTCGTTCCCAAGCCTGCTCGATGCCGGAATGAGGCTAACCCTGACTTCTCCCGACAGCACGATAATCGCTGTGGTTGAATACAGTAACTCATTTTATGGAGATGAAACGAAATCGAAAGGCGGTTGGTCATTAGAAAAAATCGACCCTGATAATTTGTCGGATAATGGCAATTGGAAAGCCTCGACCGACGCAACAGGCGGAACCCCATGCAGAAAAAATTCTGTCGCAGACATAAACCCCGACAATATTCAACCTTATATCCTGAGTGCAAAAATGATAGACGAATATTCGGTAAGCGTTTTATTCAGCGAAAATATAGTTTCTTCCATATTGGAAAAAACCGAATATTATAATGTTAGAAATGTAGGGACACCTTCGGAAGCAAAAGCCTTGAATACGGAATTTTCTAATACGGTCGAACTAATATTTGAAAGAAGTTTCAATATTGGAACTGTCTATGAATTAAATGTTTCACCTGATGTCAAAGACTTTTATGGAAATGAATACAATGGAGAACCGATATTTTTCGGACAGATGCATAAACCTGAAAAGGAGAATTTTGTAATAAACGAGATATTGTTTCATCCGCGTTCCGGAGGCTCGGATTTTGTGGAAATATATAACAGAAGTGATAGAATATTAGACCTTTCGGATATATCCATTGCAAGCAGGAATAGAACTACCGGCAATTTGCAACAAATACACAGGGTCTCCGAAATTTCGATATATGTGCAACCGGCTGATTATTTCGTCTTTACAACAGATTCCGCCTCATTGCACCGGTTTTATTATGTCGACAATCCTGCCAATGTGGTCATCATGTCCGGGTTTCCTACTTATCCAAACGAAGATGGAACTGTTGTTTTGCTTGATAATGAAGATAATATCATAGACGAGTTTTCGTATTCCGAAGATATGCACGGGATATTTATTTCGAATCCTGAAGGAGTCTCCCTTGAGCGAGTAGATTTTGACCGACAATCTTCCGAATTGGGCAATTGGCAATCAGCGGCGCAAACAGTTGGTTTTGCGACACCTACGTACAAAAATTCGTGTTATACTCATACAGAGGAAGCGAACGAACCGTTTGTTGTTTCGTCCACCACGTTCTCTCCCGACGGCGATGGATACGAAGAGGTGTTATTCATTGATTATAAGATGCCTGCGGCAGGTTTTATTGCAAATGTAACAATATACAATATTCGGGGACATTTTGTAAAAGAAATATGTCGCAACACAACTTTAGGTGTGGATGGACGTCTAATTTGGGACGGAACTAAATCGAACAATACAAAAGCTCCCATTGGTCCATACATTATTTACATTGAGACATTTAACGCAAATGGAAAAGTATATAAATACAAAAAAATCTGCGTGGTTGCAAGTCGAAAATAAATACAACTATGGTTGACACTCAATGTTTTATGCGGAAAAAAATAAACAAAAAAAGATAGGCGGGGAGCCTACCTTCTTAACCTAAAAACTTAACCTATGAAAAAACCAACTTTCGGGCGCAAAGATACGGCGACTTTTTCTATCTCCAAGTTAAAAAACGTTAAAAAACGTTAAATTATGTTAATTGCATCGCTTGTTATGTGTAATTATCTGTAATAAAATATGTTTTGAAAACAAATTTTCTTCTGTTTTTGTGAGATTTTTGAATGTTTTTTTACCAAAATGCTCAAAAAACACTATTCGAGCCTGCTTAAATTCATCATTCCGGCGTTTTTACGCAATTTTTATATGTTACGAATAACAAAATTCCACAGGGACATCAATGTGTCATATTAACACATTTGCAAATGAATTAGAAAATAAAGATTATATTTGCAAAAAATATTAAACAAGTAACATTAATATGAATGATATGGAAAAAAGAGTTTTATTGATTTTATCAACA
>JAIRLF010000369.1 GCA_031259655.1 Prevotellaceae bacterium | reverse complement strand
GAACCGATATTACCTAATTCCTCCATTGTAATATCAAACGTCTCGCTTAAGCTGTTTAACAAGGTCTTGTTTGCATAAAATTTCGACAGATACAGTTGTACAATTGCTTCCCCGCCTTTGTCGGGTTGGATTCCTGTAACTATTTCCTGCAACTGATTGTATCCTTTGGAGCTACCGCCGGTTCCTGTCGAGTTCGGATTAAGCGCCGAGATTTCGAAATACCCGTCGGAACTACCGCTCCATCCCCAATTGAAATGGAACAGACCGCCGGCGTCATATCCGTCGCATACAAAAGCGTGCCCGCTATCGTTATTGCTTCCGCTGTAATAGACCGGACGCCCGGCTTTTATCTCCGTTTTGAGCATGTTTGTCCATTCCGAGTATGTGTAATATTCTCTGTAATGATGCGCGATTCCTGCGTCGTACCCGAAATAGTCTTTCAAAGCCGGCGCAACATCGGAAGAAGATGCGCCGCTTCCGTTATCGGACGCAAGCCCGTAATCCATTTGTACGCCTACTCCACAATGGTATATCAGTTCGGCGACGGCGTCCTGCGATGCTTTTGAAGACGACGAGGTATATATGTCGGTCATGTCATCCCATTTGTAAGTGAATGTACCGGCGATAGCGGGAACTGTGATTCTTTTTGTTTGTGTTGTATAGCCCGGAATTGTTTTGGTTCTCGTTGTCGGATACCTGTGAAACCTCATAATCTGCGCCATTGTCGTAGCTACACATCCTGTTGCCGTGCGCGTTCTCGAAATCTGCGGGCATAAATTATTGTACGGAGCCTCCTGATCCCACCTTGTCGTAATCAAAGGGTCGACAAAATCGCCGCCGGACGCCGCCGCCGTCGCCTTACTTTCGCTTTCGAACGCTTCCCATTCGGCTTTGGTTTGCTCATCCTGTGCTATGCCATTTTCTACGGCGTCTGCAATTTCCTGCGACAGCGTCTCCATCCAGTAAGCAAGATTCGGATTGTTTTCGTCATACGTTCCATTGTCGGAATACCCGAGGATTGGTTTTGCAATATCATCGCCTGAAATAATAACGAATCCTCCGTTTCCGTTCATTGTAAACACATAGAACATCGGCTCATTCTGTTGCTGTTGCGAGGTGATACTCTGTTTATCGGTACGCTTTCGTACTATTTGCCGCGATACTGTTTTTGTTAATTTGAAGTCGCGGCGTTCGGTTAGGCGTACAGTTGTACGCGCATACGAACGTGCAACCTTTTCTGCTTTTTCGACGTCTATGCGCTTCGCTTCTATCGTAAAAAACGACAGTATGTAACATATAAGCGCTACAAACAATTGAATCTTTTTCATAACCGTATTAATTTTTCTATCGAGCAATGATGTTTTTGTAATGTTCGATAATGACGTTCAATTTAATGATGAAGGGTTCGTAATCGGTTATTCCGTTGATAAGGACTAAAGCTTCAATCGTGCGGACGATATCCATGAAAGCTTTATCGACCTTTATTCGCGTTTCTCTCATATTCGCAGTCGGACGTTTTGCCGATTCCTCATACCGGGCGAACATCAGTTCTCTGAAACGCCGGTTTTCGATGTCGAGCTGAGTGAGCCACTCTTCTAAATTAAGCAACGCTATCGATTCCGAATAATTGCTGCCACGCAGTTCCCGAAGCAAATCATCGATAGCGGCGGTTTCCTGATCGATGGGTCTTGCGGCAATATTGCCGTAATTATCCAAAACAATCGAGATCTGTAATGCCGCTTTTTGTTTTTCGAGATTAAAATGATTCGTCGAAGACTTGACTTGATCGGATAGACCGCGAAAAGCAGTATTACGTTTATTGTTCTGTACTTTTATTTCGCCGGTATAACTGCTCTTTTTTACTACGTCGAGCAACGACACCTCGCCTTCGAACAATGGTTTATAAACATCGTACTGCTTCCTGACGCCAATAGTCTCAGGCGGAAACTCTACAACAAACAAATTGTCTACCGTATTGTGAAACTCTACATGAGCTTCATTCTTTAAATTCCGATAATTTAATCTTGTGATAATACCTTTCATATCTTCTTTTTTTTAAAAATTGTTTTTATTAATTATATAATAGATGTTCAAATAACAAATATTCACTTTGTATATAACCGTTAACAAGCATTCGGTATGACGGCATACACATCACGGCAAACGCCGGCGAGGGCTCGGCGCGCCTTGTACATGCCGATGCAAACGCCGGCGAAGGCTCAGCGCGCCCTGTACATGCCGATGCAAACGTCAGCGAAGGCTCAGCGCGCCTTGTACACATCGATGCAAACGTCGGCGAGGGCTCGGCGCGCCTTGTACACATCAATGCAAACGCCGGCGAGGGTTCGGCGGCGTTTGTACATGTCGATGCAAACTCGGCGCCGGTTATTGATATTGGCGCAAATGGACGATATAAAAAAAATATTCGGCAAACAACTGTTTGCAGAAGTAAAATTATTTTATATATCGAACACTTTGCACTCATAATCTGTAATATAAAATCAACTGTTGCTTATAAATATTTATGCAAATATATACACAATTTTAATACGTGCGACATTTTGTCTAATTTTTTTTTGAGATGTAGTCAAATACACTCGCTATGACGAAAGAGCAGAGAGGACACTTTATTAATTTTTCATTCTTAAAATGTCTGAAATGTCTGAAATATAAAAATAATATTATACCTTTGCATTAAAATTATAAAAATATTAAAATGATGACTATTAATAAAAAACACATCTTTATAATACTGTTTTTATCAAGTTTGGCAGGTTGTCGAGTTCAAAAAACAGAAAGGACGGATTTTAATCTTGATTTCGAGAAAATAGAAAAGGGAAAACCTGTTGGTTGGAAAAGTTATTTGTCCGACTACAGAATCGCTGCCGATTCTGTTACACGCGTAAGCGGAAAATATTCTCTGTCGTTCAATTATAACGGACACGAGTTGTTATCTTACCAACTTCCCAATTATTATAAAGGCAAGAAAATAAGTTTATCAGGATATTTAAAAACCAAAAATGCGACCGATGACGCCGAATTATGGATTGGTATAATGCCCTCAACAGCCAAACAAACTACAAGACAGAAAATAACGGGCGCAACCGATTGGACAAAGTATAAAATAACGTTGAAATTAAACCCTTTACGTACAAACAATATCACAGTGGGCGTATTTTTGAAAGATACGGGACAAATATGGCTTGACAATCTGAAAATCAAAATTGACGGAAAGGATATAAACAAAACGAAATCGTATAAAACAGAATATCCGGCACAGACGGACACTGAGTTTGATTCCGGTTCGCGTATTTCGTCAATATCGCTTAATGACAACAGCATAGAGAATATTAAAACACTGGGACAGGTATGGGGATTTCTGAAATACTATCATCCGAATGTCGCTCGAGGCGAATATAATATGGACTATGAACTATTTCGGATTTTACCGAAAATAATGAACGCCTCATCAAAGAAAGAAAGAGATAAAATTTTGACGAAATGGATAAGCGATTTTGGTAAATTACGGCAAAACAAGCTCAATTGGTTTCAGAAACTTTTTTACAGCAAAAAACGTTTGCAAAGTGTTCAGGTTATAACAGATAGCGCCGATATTAAAATCAAACCCGATTTAAGTTGGATTAATGAAAATAATCTGTCGAAAAAATTAGTCGCCGAATTGTTAAAAATAAAAAACGTCAAAAAGACAAACGAACACTATTATTTAACGGATTTTACACTTCGCAAATATGTTTCGAAAAATGAAAACAAATATACGGCAATGAAATATCCCGACGCAGGATTTCGTCTTTTGACATTATTCCGCTACTGGAATATTGTACAGTATTATTATCCGTATAAAAACCTGCTCGAAAAAGACTGGGGAAAGGTGTTGGAAGAATTTATTCCTCAATTTGTTAATGCAAATGATGAAACGGAATATTTGTTTTCTGTTTTGAAATTAGTTTCCGAAATTGATGATACAAATGCATACGTATGGGAGTATTCGGGAAATTCAAACGTATGGAAATATTCGGGAAAACCGGACGAAGAATGGATTGTGCCGGAAATATTAAACAGATATTTGGGAATGAATCAGGCTCCGATAGAAATCCGGTTTATCGAAGGCAAGGCTGTTGTTACTGATTTTTTGCAGGTTACATCATCAACATCATCAACGAAAAACACAATGCCGAAAACAGAACTTCAAATCGGCGATGTAATCTTGTCGATAAACAGTAATCCTGTCGAAAATATTGTCAAAGAAAGGTTGAAAATAACGCCGGGAGCAAATAATCCCGTCAAATTCAGGAATATCGCTTTTGATTTGCTCAGAACCAACGATTCGCTTATCACGGTTGATGTTCTTCGTAATGAAAAGAAAACAATACAATTAAAAACATATCCGTATCAGGAACTTTTGTATAGCAGAAGCAGAAACAGTCCGGACACTTGCCTTACGTTTATAAGAGAGGATATTGCATGGTTAGACCCGAACTTAATCCCTGACGGTAAAGATTTTTCGGCAATATGGGAAAACATAAAAGATACCAAAGGCATAATCATTGATATGAGAGCGTCATTTGATTTTCTTGTCCTTTTCAAGTTGCTGGCAAAATTCGTACCTCAAACTACGAATTTTGTGAAGATTGCCACAGGAAGCCTTACTAATCCCGGCGAATTTGCCATATCGTCAACTTTTAATATTTCGAAACTAACAAGCGATACGAGTTATTACAGAGGCAAACTCATTGTCATTGTAGACGAAACAACTCGTGGCAGGAGCGAGTATGTCGCCATGGCATTCAAAGCAATTCCAAACGCTACGATAATCGGTTCGGTAACATCCGGTTCCGACGATGTACAGGAAATTCACCTGCCCGGAGGTTTGATGTCGCAAATGAGTAATTTCGGCATATATAATCCGGACGGAACATTGACACAAAAAGCAAGTGTTATACCTGATATTGAGATTTATCCGACGATAAAAGGAATAATTGAACAACGCGACGAATTGCTCGAAAAAGCTATCGAAATGATTGATTTATAATCTGCCCCGGTTTAGAGTTAAAAACTAAGAGTTAAGAACTAAGAATGGGTTTCACATTGTTTATCGTTCATAGATGTGAATCTCCTACGGAGATTTTTGGTTTGTTTGTAATCTTTTTTCTATTGATAAGAATGCCCTAACGTGCAAAATCCGACGGTTTTAGTTCCTGTCGGATTGAAAATTTCAAGATTGTTTAATAAAAAGGGAATTTTGTCGTACACCCATATTTGTTGGGAATAAATAATTATTACTAATTTTACGCCTTGAAAAGTAATATAAAAACGGTTGTTATTATGGATATAAGATGCATCATTAGAACAGTAACGCGGATAGCTATCGGGCTGTTATTCATATTTTCGGGTTATGTCAAAGCTATAGACCCCATTGGTTCGGAGATTAAATTCGGCGAATATTTCGAAGCGTTCGGGGTCTCGGTTTTAGAGTCGGGAGCCTTGTTTTTCGGGATTTTGCTCGCTACGGTCGAGTTGATAATCGGATTATGTTTTCTTTTCGGATTGAGGATTAAAACAGCTTCTTTGGGAGCGATATTGTTTATGTCGTTTATGACGGTTCTAACCCTGATACTTGCAATAACGGACGCCGTACAGGATTGCGGGTGTTTCGGCGACGCAATCAAGCTGACCAATTGGCAAACGTTCTACAAAAATCTTGTTATCATGCCGTTTGTCGTATATACTTTTATCGAACGGAGAAATTACAGGCAAATATTTGAAAATAAAACGGAATGGATTATCGCCGTATTTTTGCTGCTTGCTTCGTCGGGTATTTCGATATACGCATACCGACATCTGCCGTTCATTGATTTTATGGCATATAAGGTTGGGACGAATATCCCCGAAGGAATGATTTTTCCCGAAGGCGCTCCGGCGGATGTTTACGAAAAAAGTACTTTCATCTACTCAAAAGAAGGAAAACAGGAGACATTCACGCTCGACAATCTGCCCGACGACACTTGGACTTATGTCGACTCTCCCGCCCCGAAATTGTTGAAAAGAGGATATGTGCCTCCTACAAAGGATTTTTCTATCACTTCGTTGGAGACAGGCGAATCTATTCACGAAAATCTTTTTGAACGGGGAGGCTTACTGATATTCATCACTTCTGCCGACATCAATAATGCAAAACTGAAAAACTCGGGGACATTGAACGAACTCTATAACTATTCGGTCGATAACAATATCAATTTTATGATGTTATCAGGTTCGTCCGAGCAGGCAAACCTTGCATATTTGCAAAAAACTAAAGCAAAATATCCTGTTTATGCGACAGACGCGACGGTTTTGAAAAGTATGGCGCGCTCGAATCCGGGTATCATCTTGTTGAAAGATAATACTGTGTTGAAAAAATGGAATATTAATGACGCGCCTTCGGTAGATGGGCTGAAAGATTTGTTGTCGAAAAATCCGGAGGACATAATCGCCGAAAATTACAGATGCAGCAAATGGACAACTGTTTTCTTTGCTTGTATCGTATTTGTTTTGTTCGTCTTCTTTTCGGTAAAACTATACTGCAAAAGCAGTTCAACCCGATGACAACATTCGGTAAAATATCGAAAATCCTGCAGGTAGCGAGTTTTTTTGTCCTGTCGGCTTGCATTTTGTTTTTTCTGATGATTATCCTGACCGACTACAAGCCCGACAAGGCTACCGTTTTGACAAACATGCCGGAAGCAGCCGCCTTGCATCTCGACACAATCGAAATCCTGACATGGAACACAGGCTATGCCGGTTTGGACAGTGCGATGGACTTTTTCTACGACGGAGGCTCGAAAACAAGAACCTGCAAAACAGCCGCCCTGCAAAACCTCGCGGCTATAACCTCGTTTATTGCAGATAATTCCGCCGATTTCATCTTTTTGCAAGAGGTCGACAGGGCTTCGACTCGCTCGTATAAGATAGACATGTTGTCTCGAATCTCTGATAAAAAACCTTCGTACCTGTCGTTTTACGGAATAAACTACAACGTGTTTTTTGTTCCCGTACCCCTTGTTTCCCCGATGGGGAAAGTCGAGTCGGGTATTCTGACTTTGAGCCGGTATGTGCCCTCGCAAAGCGTACGTTATTCGTATCCGATGCGGCAATCGTTTCCAAAAAGCCTTTTTCTGCTCGACAGATGTTTTGTGATGTGCCGATATCCACTTGACAACGGCAAACAACTTGTCTTGATAAACACCCATAATTCGGCTTTCGACGACGAGGGCGAACAGCGACGCGAAGAAATGCTTGCGCTGAAAGATTTTATTATATCGGAATATGAGAGAGGCAATTATGTCATTGCCGGCGGCGACTGGAATCAAATCCCGCCTCTCGAAAACGCAAAAGCATATATCGACATTTCTACCGAATATTTTGCCCCGCTCCGGATTCCCGACAATTTTATGCCTCCGCAATGGAAATGGATTTCGGACGGTAAACCAACTAACAGATTTTTAGACGTCCCTTACGTTAAAGGCAAAACTAAAGAAACCCTGCTCGATTTTTTTCTGATATCTCCCAATGTCAAACTTATACGCACGGAAAGAATAGATAAAAACTATCAACATTCCGACCATAATCCCGTCGTCGGCATATTCGCCCTGAATTAATTAATTAGTATTTGTCCGAAAACTCACAATATTCAAATCTATAGCAATTTATACGCAAAAAAAGATTGCTGGATGATAGAGAACGCAAAATTATTACCTTTGCAGATGAAGTTTGGATTTATGAAAAAGGAAAGATACGATTGTTTTATAAAAAGCAGTAGGGGAGTAAGTAACCCCCCTGCGATGTGCGAATCCGTAGAATCGCCTTCCATACATTCCGTATGACGCTGCAAAGGTACAACTATTTTTTTAATTGCAAAAAAAAGAAAGAAAACTTCAATAATAATAATGAAGTTTTCTTTTAATCGGTTGGCGATACCTCAAACAGGTAACAGTTTGGCGGCGCAAAGGTGAACACAATTTTGCTAATCTGCAATAGAATGAATAGCTTGCGCCGGTCAAACTTTTAGTCTTAATCTCGAAACATATTGCCGTATACAGTCGCTTTTTTCTCCAACGAAAGAGGATAAGCTCTTGAGGAAGAAGGCATACGATAGATGCGTATCTTCCGGTTTTGTATGGCGAACGAAACACATCCGCCGACTTTCGGGCAATCGACTTCAATATTTGCCCGATTTAGCTGTCGGATAAGTGTATCTACAGATTTCCATCCTGTGGCGACAATGTTTTGCAAATCCGGCAATTTGGCAATAACACTTATGATATCAAGCGGTTTTATTATCTCCAAATCTTTATCCGA
>JAIRLF010000360.1 GCA_031259655.1 Prevotellaceae bacterium | reverse complement strand
GTTGAACAATCAGGGCGAAATTCGCGGTACGCGTATTTTCGGTCCTGTCGCACGTGAATTGCGTGATAATTACATGAAGATTGTTTCACTTGCCCCTGAGGTATTATAATTAATTGGAGAAAAAAACAGTATGAGTGTAAAGTTACGTATTAAAAAAGGTGATATCGTTACCGTCATTGCCGGCGACGATAAAGGCGCAAAAGGTAAGATTTTGGAAATCTTACCCAAAGAAAATAAGGCTATTGTCGAAGGTGTGAATATGGTTTCGAAACATACGAAACCTAATTCCAAAAATCCACAGGGCAATATCCTTAAACGCGAAGCGCCTGTCAATATTTCTAATCTTCAGTTGATTTGTCCCGAAACGGGTAAACCGACAAGGATTGGTAAAATGGTAAGCGAAAAAGCGGGCAAAGATGGAAAAGTTCGTCTGGTTCGCTATTCGAAACAAGCAAAAAAATTAGGTATAATTAAAGTAATAGACTGATGGCAAAGAAAAAAGGAGGAGAGGCGACTCCCGTCAATACGGCTACGCCCAAGGGATATATTCCTACTCTAAAAAAACAGTATAAGGAAGTGATTGTTCCTGCTTTGATGAAGGAATTCGGATACAAAAGTATCATGCAGGTTCCGCGATTGGAGAAAATAGTTATTAATCAGGGTATCGGAAGAGCTGCAACCGGAGACGACAAAAAGAAAATTGTCGAGGTTACTCAACAGGAACTCTCCACTATCGCAGGCCAAAAGGCTGTGATTACGCACTCGAAAAAGGATATCTCGAACTTTAAACTTCGTAAAGGTATGCCGATTGGAGTGAAGGTTACGCTTCGCGGCGCACGTATGTACGAGTTCTGTGAACGCTTAATTGCTGTCGCTCTACCACGTATTCGTGATTTTAAAGGTATAAACGACAAGTTCGACGGACGAGGAAATTATACTCTCGGTATTGAAGAACAAATTATATTTCCCGAAATAGATATCGATAAGGTTTCGAAAATTATGGGAATGGAAATATCTTTTATCTGTTCATCCGATTCCGATAAAGAATCGTATTCGTTGCTCCGTCACTTCGGATTACCATTTAAAAACGCTAAAAAGAACGATTAAGTATGGCAAAAGAATCAATGAAAGCACGGGAAGTTAAACGTGCGAAACTTGTGGCAAAATATGCAGAAAAACGAAAAGCTTTGAAGGATGCCGGCGATTATGAGGGCTTAGCCAAATTGCCGAAAAATTCAAGCAGAGTACGTTTGCATAATCGCTGTTCGCTGACAGGACGCCCTAAAGGGTATATGCGCCTGTTCGGATTAAGCCGCATCCAATTTCGCGAAATGGCTTCCAAAGGTCTGATTCCGGGCGTGAAGAAAGCAAGCTGGTAGTCGGCGCTTCTCTTATGTCGTCGCTTATACTGACTGACGATGTTACCGGATAATTAGATAATGATTGGCGAGAAATACTTTCTCTGTTCGAAATTCAAATGGCATTCGTAATGATGCTGAAAGTGAATATCTTAAAATTAATAATGAAATGGCGTGTCTTTGATGATGCGCCGTTTTTTTTGCTTACGAATTAGTTAGTGTTTCCACCTTCCATTGAGAGAAATTTTTTC
This sequence comes from Prevotellaceae bacterium, assembly GCA_031259655.1. Classification (GTDB taxonomy): domain Bacteria; phylum Bacteroidota; class Bacteroidia; order Bacteroidales; family UBA932; genus JAIRLF01. Next base: position 3,129 of record JAIRLF010000360.1, on the reverse strand, counting down.
TCACCTGAGAGAAATTTTTTTCTCACCTGAGAGAAATTTACGGCTCACCTGAGAGAAATTTTTTTCTCACTTGAGAGAATTTTTCGGCTCACCTGAGAGAATTTTTCGGTTCACAGGGACTTCTGACTTTGGCGAAAAATTCGATTGTCGAATTAAAAATTCAAATTGTAGCATCGTCATTGCGAACACGAGGGGTGAAGTAATCCCCGTCTTTTCGTCATTGCGAGGGCGCAGCCCGAAGCAATCCGGAAAATACGAAACTCTGGCTGGGTAGCTTTTTCCCGATTTAAAATTTCAAAAAAGTCATAAAAAGGGAATTTTGTCGCGCCCTACTTTAAAAATATAACTCTGTTTAAAAAACAAATGTTATTATTGATTGTTAATATGAATATTTAGGGAAGAGTCGTTTATTTTTTTGTTAAATAGATTAAAAAATGTTGGTTACAATACAGAATTGGAATAATTTTGCAAAAATTTTATAAGTATAATTATGGAGAATATTATTATTTTTTCAGCGCCGTCAGGCTCAGGTAAGACAACGATTATTAACAATTTACTGCAAGCGTTTCCGAAATTGGAATTTTCAATATCGGCAACAAATCGAGATCCGCGCGATAACGAATCCGACGGTATCCATTATTATTTTTTATCTCACGATGAGTTTGACAGCAAGATTGCCAATAAAGAATTTCTCGAATGGGAAGAAGTGTACGGAGGTACGATGTACGGAACTTTGCAGTCGGAGATAGAACGGATATGCAAATCGGGCAAAGTGGCTCTGTTCGACCTTGATGTGAACGGAGCATTAAAGGTTAAGAAAAAATTCAAAAACGCATTTTTGATATTTGTATTGCCGCCATCGCTGGATGTTTTGAAAGACAGATTGGAGAAACGGGCTTCCGAAACTCCTGAATTTCTTGAGAAACGATTAGACAGAGCAAAAGAAGAAATGATGCATGCAACAAAATTCGACTATATTCTTTTGAATGACGATATTGAAGAAGCTATGATGGAAATACAGGATGTAATCAACAATTTTCTCGAAAATAAAATAGTGCCGAACACATTTCAAATAGTCGATTAATGATTTTGAGGCAAAGGTTAAACCTTTTGTCATAGCATATTACAGATTTTTTGAGGTCTTTTAAGAATTATCGTGTATATTTGCAAAATTATTATTTGATTAAAATGGTATTTTATGAATTTTGTTAATTCTATTTTAGCAAAGATTTTCGGCACGAAATCTGAGAAAGACTTGAAATTGATAATGCCGCGGGTAGCGCTTGTCAATGAGATATATCCAAAAATTTCGGGATTAAGCGACGATGAACTTCGTGCCGCGTCACAAGCTCTCAAACAGAAAGTTCGAGATTATTACGCCGAAGAAGAACGCGAAATTGCCGAACTCAAAGCGCAAATGGACAATCCCGACCTCGACATCAAAGAGAAGGAAGCGATTTATAGCGAAGTAGACAAGCTTATCGAAGAAGTTGACCACAAGATTGAAGAAATCTTGCAGGAAGTTTTACCCGAAGCTTTTGCGATAGTAAAAAGTACGGCGCAACGATTCAAAGAAAATAAGCGCCTCGTTGTTACCGCAACCGATTTCGACAGGGAGCTTGCCGCCCAAAAATCCAATGTCGTCATCGACGGCGACAAGGCTGTCTGGGAAAATCAATGGATGGCCGGCGGCAATCTAATCACATGGGATATGGTGCATTACGATGTACAGTTAGCCGGAGGGATAGTGCTTAATTCGCCGAAATTGCAGTACGAGAATGCCGGCGACGGAAAACGCAAATTAATCGGCGCTATAGCCGAAATGGGTACCGGCGAAGGTAAAACCCTCGTCGCGACCTTGCCCGTTTTCCTCAATGCCTTGGCAGGTAAAGGCGTACACGTAGTTACCGTCAACACTTATCTTTCGCAACGCGACTCCGAATGGATGGGACCTATATACGAATTTCACGGATTGTCGGTAGATTGTATCGACAAACACGAACCGCATTCCACCGCAAGGCGGAATGCTTATGCCGCCGACATCACTTTCGGGACAAACAACGAGTTCGGATTCGATTATCTCCGTGATAACATGGTGTTTTCGCCCGACGAACTTGTGCAGCGCAAACATCATTACGCAATAGTCGACGAGGTCGATTCCGTGTTGATTGACGACGCGCGTACTCCGCTGATTATCGCCGGTCCCGTGCCGCGGGGCGACGACCAAATGTTCAACGAATACAAGCCTTTCGTCGAAAAATTACACTCCGCTCAACGAAATTTGGTTACTCAATTGCTTTCGGAATCGCGAAAACTCATCGCCGGCAACAAGACAGAAGACGGCGGTTTGCTTTTGTACAGGGCGCACAAGGGATTACCTAAATACAAGCCTATAATAAAGTTTTTGAGCGAACAGGGCATCAAATCGTTGATGCAAAAGACCGAAAACGTTTACATGCAGGATAATAGCCGAAACATGTTCAAAGTTACCGACGATTTGTTTTTCGTCATCGACGAAAAGCAAAATTCCGTCGAACTGACCGACAAAGGGGTTGAATATATTTCGAATATGGTTGGCGATTCCTCGTTTTTCGTTATGCCCGACGTGGGTAGCGAAATTGCAAAAATCGAAAAAAGCGACCTGTCGGAACACGAAAAAGAAGCTAAAAAAGACGCAGTATTAAGCGATTACTCCGTCAAATCGGAACGCCTGCACACTGTCCATCAACTGTTGAAAGCATACACAATGTTCGAAAGAGAAACCGAATACGTGGTGATGGACAACAAGGTGAAAATCGTTGACGAACAGACGGGCCGTATTCTCGAAGGACGCCGCTATTCCGACGGCTTGCATCAAGCCATCGAAGCAAAAGAAAACGTCAAAATCGAAGCTGCTACACAAACTTTTGCTACAATAACTTTGCAGAACTATTTCCGTATGTATCACAAACTTGCCGGTATGACCGGTACTGCGGAGACCGAAGCAGGCGAGTTTTGGAAGATTTATTATCTCGATGTGATTGTTATTCCGACAAATAGACCGGTAATACGTAACGATTATTCCGATTTGATTTATAAAACCAAAAGAGAAAAGTACAAGGCTGTTGTCGCCGAAATCGAGAAACTTAG
>JAIRLF010000352.1 GCA_031259655.1 Prevotellaceae bacterium | reverse complement strand
AAAATCTCTTTTTTGCCGGCGAAATTATTGACTTGGACGCTAATACCGGAGGCTATAATCTCCAAATCGCCTTTTCGACAGGATATTTGGCTGGACAAAATGCTGCGAAATTATTTTTAAAATCGTGAAAAATAACGACGACCTCAATGGCGACGATTTCGGTCTTTTGATACAGTCTCCACGCGTCTCCACGCGGATTATGGTGTTGTTGTGTGTGGCTTGTCGAGGTATAGCCGTCAGGGTAGGGTAGAGTAGAATTGAACGAAATTCTGTTCATTCATTCTGAAAATTCCGAAAATTCTGATTCGGACAAAAGTTTATTTATGAAAAACCCCAAAAATCTCACCCTCATACGTAAATTTTTTCACTCACTGTATTAGTGAATTACGCATCTTTTATAAAAAAAATAAAAAAAATACGAAAAAGTGAACATCGTATAAAAAAAATAGTTTCAGAACTCCAATACTACCCTCATTGCGTCTTCATTGCGTTTGTGCTACGTTTGTGCTACGAGGAGACGCAAAATATTGCGTCTCTACAAATCGACGCCATCAACGATGCCATCGACGACCACAGCATTGTCCGGTGTAGAGACGCAATATTTTGCGTCTCATCGCGTCTCATCAACGACGTTTTCGACGACGCCCTCGACAACGTTTTCGACGACGCCCTTGACGACATTTTCGACGACACCCTCGACGACATTTTCGACGACGCCCTCGACAACATTTTCGACGACGCCCTCGACAACATTTTCGACGACGCCTTCAACGACATTTTCGACGACACCCTCGACGACATTTTCGACTATGCCCTCGACGACACATTTTCGATTACATCCTCAATAACCATAGCCGTTAGGATAAGGCTGAAAGCCTTACATTCAATAGCGTAGGGCAACGCCCTACGAAACGAACAGCCTCCTCTCTCTATAGCCCTGAAAGGGCGTAATCAATTATTGATTTAGGGCTTTGACTACGTCGATTTAAAAATTCAGCCCTTTAGGGCGGGAGCAAGCCCGCCCCCTCTGTCAGGAACCTTGTTTTTGTGAACGCAAATAAATTTGTACTTTTGCGCTTATTTTTACATGAAAGATAAAGTATGTATCAAGATTATAGCGAACAGGAAATTATCAGGCGCAACTCCTTGAGTGAATTGGAGAAACTCAATATTCCGGCGTATCCGGCGCAAGAATTTGAAGTGAATTGCACAACCGAAGAAATTGCAGCCGGATTCAATCCCGAAAAGGGTAATTTTAAAGACATTAGTATTGCCGGACGCATCATGGCGAGGCGTATTATGGGCAACGCTTCTTTTTTCGAACTTCAGGACGAAAAAGGACGAATTCAGGTGTATGTTAAACGCGACGATATCTGTCCCGACGAAGATAAAACGATGTATAATACCGTTTTTAAAAAACTTTTGGATATCGGCGACATCGTCGGCATCAAAGGTTATGCGTTTATAACACAGATGGGCGAATTGTCGATTCATGCAAAAGAATTGACCGTATTAAGCAAATCGTTGAAAGTATTGCCGATAGTGAAGGAAAAAGAAGGACGTGTATTCGACGCGTTCACCGACCCCGAACAGCGATACCGGATGCGTTATGTGGATTTGATTGTCAATCCTCACGTGAAAGACGTATTTATCAAACGTACAAAGATAGTCAACGCCATGCGGCAGTTTTTCAACGACAAAGGCTATCTCGAAGTCGATACGCCCGTGTTGCAGTCTATTCCGGGAGGAGCCACTGCCCGTCCGTTCATCACGCATCACAATGCATTGGATATACCTTTATATCTCCGTATAGCAAACGAATTATATCTCAAGCGACTGATAGTCGGCGGATTTACGGGCGTGTATGAATTTTCGCGCAATTTCCGTAACGAAGGGATGGATAGAACTCATAATCCCGAGTTTACATGTCTCGAAATCTATGTCGCTTACAAAGACTATAAATGGATGATGAACTTCACCGAACAGCTTTTCGAGAAGATTTCTATCGAAGTAAATGGCTGTACACGTGCGAAAATCGGCGACGACGAAGTGGAATTTAAAGGACCTTACCGCCGTTTGCCGATGTTGGACGCTATACGCGAATATGCCGGAATAGACATCTCCAGCATGGACGAAACTCAATTGCAGAACGCCTGTAAAGAGCTTGGTATCGAGACCGACAGCACAATGGGCAAAGGAAAACTGATTGACGCTATATTCGGCGAAAAATGCGAACAGCATTTGATTCAGCCTACTTTCGTCGTCGATTATCCGGTCGAATTGTCGCCACTGACAAAGAAACATCGCGAAAATCCTTCGCTTACCGAACGTTTCGAACTGTTTATCGGAGGCAAAGAAATCTGCAACGCCTATTCGGAACTGAACGACCCTGTCGACCAGCTCGAACGCTTTAAGGAACAGGTGAAAATGAAGGAAAAAGGCGACGACGAAGCCATGTTTATCGATATGGATTTCGTCCGCGCATTAGAATACGGTATGCCGCCGACCTCGGGAATGGGCGTCGGAATCGACCGTTTGGTGATGATGATGACAGGCGCGGCGTCTATTCAGGACGTGCTGTTTTTCCCGCAGATGCGTCCCGAAAAGAAAGTTGCCGCCGACGACAGCGAAGCGTACGAGGCTGTCGGAATACCGGCGGAATGGGTCGCAGTAATCCAAAAGTCGGGATTCGCGACCGTAAAATCGCTCGCCGGCGTCAATCCCGGAAAACTTTTTAACGACTTGTGCGGAAGCAACAAAAAGCAAAAACTCGGACTGAAAAATCCTTCGCCCGAGGATGTGAAAAAGTGGATTGCGAACATACAAAATTCTTAATACAGATAAGTTAATATATAATTATGATAAAATTAAAGCCTTTTAAAGCAGTTCGTCCTCCGAAAGAATATGTGGAGGAAATTGCAGCCCGTCCGTACGACGTTCTTAATTCCGCCGAAGCTAAAACGGAAGCCGGCGAAAAATCGTTGCTGCACATCACAAAACCGGAAATCAATTTCGACCCGACAGCAAGCGAATATGCCTGCGAAGTGTACGAAAAAGGTAAGGAATGTTTTCGCAAATGGCTCGACAGGGGCTGGCTGGTTCGGGACGAGGTCGAAAAGTATTACATCTACGCGCAAACTATGGACGGAAGAACTCAATACGGACTTACTGCTTGCACTAATGCGGAAGATTACGAATCGGGGAAAATCAAAAAACACGAACTCACAAGAAAAGATAAGGAAGACGACAGAATAAGACATGTCGATGTGCAGAACGCAAACATCGAGCCGGTGTTTCTCTCGTATCCCGATGTGCCGGAAATGAATAGCCTGGTGGCTTCGATTGTCGAAACTCAGAGCGCCGAATATGATTTTGTTTCCTCCGACGGATTCCGTCATCAACTGTGGATTGTCGATAATCCGGAACATATCGCGCAAATTACTAAGATATTCGAAAACGTTCCCGCCCTGTATATCGCAGATGGACATCACCGTACAGCCGCCGCCGCCGCCGTCGCAAAACTGAGGCGCACGAACAATCCAAACCACACCGGCGCCGAAGAATATAACTGGTTTATGGCGGTTATTTTCCCTGAAAGCCATTTGAAAATCATCGATTACAACAGGCTCGTCAAAGACCTCAACGGATTGTCGGTCGAAGAGTTTATCGACAGGCTGAAAGAAAACTTCACGGTCGAAAAGAAAAGTACGACAGAACCCTATAAACCTGCGTTTTTACACAATTTCGCGATGTATATCGACGGTTCGTGGTACTCGTTGACGGCGAAAGAAGGCGCCTACAACGACGCCGACCCTGTCGGCGAATTAGATGTTACCGTTCTATCCGATTTAGTCTTGGACAGAATTTTGGATATCAAAGACCTGCGTACATCGAAACGAATAGATTTTGTCGGAGGAATCAGAGGACTTGAGGCGCTGAGCAAACGGGTCGATTCCCAAGAGATGGCGGCTGCTTTCGCCCTGTATCCCGTGAGTATGCGACAGTTGATAAACATCGCCGACGCAGGAGAAATCATGCCACCGAAAACTACATGGTTCGAACCAAAATTGCGCTCGGGATTGACTATACACTTGTTGGATTGAATACCGAATGCCGACATCAAGGCGCGTCGGACAACGCGCCTCGACGTTGTCCGACGACCTGAGCGGCTACAAAAAATAATTGTAACTTTGCGAGGTGAAAATGTTTAAAAATAAATAAAGTAATGGAAACAAAAGGTAAAATAGAGGAAGCCATAATGCCGTTCAAAGTTCAGCAGCTGGTCGAAATAATAATGGAAACAAAGAATATCGGGTTTACCGATGCTCTGCACTATTTGTATTCTTCCGATTTCTATCCCGAATTGTTGTCCGAAGACACGAAATGGTGGTATTCAAGTGGCTACGAACTGTGCGATATTATCGAAGAGGAGAAAACCGCTCAACAGGATTTGCGGAAAAACCGGAAATTAACGCTCTTTTTCATCTTCTGTATCGAAGGATACAAGAATTTCAGCGGTCAACCGGCGGAAACAGTTCTGACAACATTTTCGACCCAAAAAGTCTTTGCTTTCCTGAACAAAAACTACGACGCCCTGCATACGCAGGATAAATCATACATCATTGAAACAATTGATGATTACCTGAAAAACATATAAAAATGAAATTGTATCACGGCACATACTTTCCCGAGTTCAAACAGCCCGATTTGTCCAAATGCCGGGAAAAAACGTGGGAGACGCAGGAGACGCAATATGTTGCGTCTCTACAAATCCACGTCTCCACACATACATTATGCGGTTACTATGGCGTTGTCCGAAGGTACTGTTTAGAGTCTCAACAACGCCATTGTTCTTAATAATAACGTTCTCACAGCATTTTCACCGGTCCCAGCATTCCCGACGGGTTCCATTTTTGTC
>JAIRLF010000218.1 GCA_031259655.1 Prevotellaceae bacterium | reverse complement strand
TACCTTTGCAAAAAATTTTTAGACGATTAGATGAGATTTGAAAAGATAAAAGACGACGGCAAAACAAAGGCAAGAACAGGAAAATTAATTACTGCTCACGGCATTATCAACACGCCGGTGTTCATGCCGGTTGGGACTGCCGGGACGGTGAAAGGCGTTTTCCACAAAGAACTCGAAGACGATATCAAAGCGCAGATTATACTGGGTAACACATATCATTTATATCTTCGTCCCGGATTAGATATTATCAGGGAAGCCGGCGGACTTCACCGTTTTGTCGCATGGGATAGACCTTTGCTTACCGACAGCGGCGGATTTCAGGTCTTTTCGCTGGCGGCGAACCGCAAAATCACGCCCGAAGGCTGTACCTTCAGGTCGCATATCGACGGGTCGAGTCATTTCTTTTCGCCCGAAAATGTTATGGATACACAACGAATTATCGGCGCCGACATTATCATGGCGCTCGACGAATGCACTCCGGGAACGGCGGATTATAATTACGCAAACAAATCGCTGATGCTCACCCAGCAATGGCTGGAAAGATGTCTGCGACGATTCGACGAAACAGAACCTCTCTATGGATACGAACAGACTGTATTCCCAATCGTTCAGGGATGTGTTTATCCCGAATTGCGACGGCGTGCGGCGGAACATGCCGCCTCGTTCGACCGCGACGGATATTCGATTGGCGGATTGTCGGTTGGAGAGCCGGCAGAGGTTATGTACGAAATGATAGAAGTCGTCAACACCATTCTCCCCGACGACAAGCCCCGTTATTTGATGGGTGTCGGAACGCCGGTTAATATCCTCGAAAGCATCGCACGCGGAATCGATATGTTCGATTGCGTGATGCCTACGCGAAACGGTCGAAACGGCATGCTGTTCACTTCGAAAGGCATTATCAACATCAGAAATAAACAGTGGGAACGCGATTTTTCGCCGATTGACCCCGATGGCGTCTCGTTTGTCGACAGATGCTATTCAAAAGCCTATTTGCGGCATCTATTCATCACGAAAGAAATGCTGGGCGCGCAAATTGCAAGTATCCACAATCTTGCATTCTACCTGCAACTCACGAACGAAGCCCGAAACAAAATCGACGAAGGCGCGTTCGAGGAATGGAAGAATGAGATGATTCCAAAGTTACAATCACGAATTACGAATTGAAAAGAATATGGTTTTTAATAAAAAGCGGACAATAAATTGTGGAGGCAGGCTGATAGATTTGTCTGTTCCTGTGGTTATGGGGATATTGAATGTAACCACCGATTCGTTTTACGCAAACAGCCGTGTGCATGGCGAAAAGGAGATTCTGAATCGTGCGGAAACTATTATCTCCGAGGGCGGAACGATTATCGATATCGGCGCATATTCGTCGCGTCCCGACGCCGCGCATCTCGACGAAGCGACGGAATACGACCGTCTCAGACCCGCTGTGGCGCTGGTGAAAAAATATTTCCCCGAGACGCTCATTTCGGTGGACACGTTTCGCGCCAATATCGTGAAACAGCTTTACGAAGAGTTCGGCGCGTTCATCGTAAACGATATTTCGGCGGGCGATTTCGACAGTCGAATGATTCCTTACGCCGGAAAGTACGGACTGCCCTACATCGCGATGCATATACGCGGCGTCCCGCAAACAATGCAAAGCAGCGAAAATTGTGTGTACAAAGATATTGTCTGCGACATAATTTCGTATTTCGTAAAGAAGAAAGAGCAGATGCTCGAAGCCGGAGTCGTCGATATAATCGTCGACCCGGGGTTCGGATTCGCCAAAACGCTCGACGGCAATTACGAACTTCTTGCCGGACTCGATGCATTCAAACTCCTCGAACAGCCCGTACTTGTGGGTCTGTCGCGCAAATCGATGTTCTATAAATTGCTAAACATCACTCCCGAAGAGGCGCTGCCCGCCACGATTGCCGGAAATATCGTAGCTTTGCGCAACGGCGCCGACATTTTGAGGGTTCACGATGTCAAAGAAGCGTCTCATACGATAAAGATATTTTTGAAATTAAATAATTATTTGAAATAAATGGGCTTTATAAATTTTTCGTACATCGACATCCTTGATATTCTGATGGTAACCTTCATCCTCTATCAGGTATACAAGTTAATAAAAGGTACGGCGGCATTAAATATTTTCATCGCCGTGATACTGTTTTATGTCATTTATTTGCTCGTCAAAGCGCTGAAAATGGAGCTAATGAGCATGATACTCGGACAGTTTATCGGCGTTGGCGTGATTGCTATTATCATCTTGTTTCAGCAGGAGATACGGAGGTTTCTGCTGCATGTCGGGACGACTTACATTGCCCGTTCGCGAAATTCTATTCTCCGCCGGTTTTTTTCGGGTAAAAACAGCATTCAATCCCGTACGCTTATGGCGCAGATTATTGCCGAAGCCTGCTCGAACATGTCCGAAAAAAATACCGGAGCATTGATTGTGATTGGACGTATTTCGTCGTTGCAAATATATGTGGAAACTGGAGACACTATCGACGCACAGATGAACGCCAGACTTTTGGAAAATATTTTCTTCAAAAATGCGCCTCTACACGATGGCGCTGTGATTATTCTCGGCAACAAAATTTATGCGGCGAGATGTGTGTTGCCTTCTAGCGAAAGTATGGATATCCCTGCATATTTCGGTATGCGGCATCGTGCGGCTCTTGGTATTACGGAAGCTACCGACGCTGTTGCCGTGGTCGTCTCTGAAGAAACGGGACGTATTTCATTCGTCGAAAATGGTAAAATTGAGAATAATATTTCTCCGGAAAGACTTGTTGAACGTATAACGATGAACGATGAACGATGAACATATTGCATTGGAGTTCCCCAAATTCTGTCGGTAATAGTACATCCTGTTCCCGGTTCGGTACATCACCTGTATTGAAAGGAATCTAAAATCTAAAATATTATTGTACCTTTGTCGCATTAATTTTTGTATGTATTATGGATAAGCGAAAACGAAATACTAAGACAAAACAGTTGGTACAGACAATATTATCTGATGCTTCTTCGGCTTTGTGCTACGAAGATTTCGAGAAACAATTATCGGGAAAAATGGATACAGCGACTGTTTACCGTATTTTGCAGGGATTTTGCGACGATGGTACAGTGCATAAGATTGTGGGAGAAAACGGCAAAACATATTACGCTCTGTGTTGGCATTGCCGGTCAGGAAATCATAACGACAACCATCTCCATGTTCGTTGCGTCAAGTGTCAAACGATTTTGTG
>JAIRLF010000149.1 GCA_031259655.1 Prevotellaceae bacterium | reverse complement strand
CGGTAATTCGCTTCTAACAACAAGACCTTCGGAGCCTTCGTCTTCGACCCATTTGCGATAGATTTCCTTGACTTCCGTTTTCGACGAAGTTTTCTGCATCGTTACAGGACGGCACATATCCGTTTTCCCGAAAATATCGTTCAACTGCCTGTACGTTTCTTCGTACGACATTGCCCTGTTGATGTCGTTGTTGATTTCGTATATGTCGAAAGGCGCGAGACACAAGTTCTTAACAAGTTCTTCGTTTGCCAGCGCTTCGAGCACGTCAAACACTCTCGTACGTCCTTTCTCCTCGTTCACATACAGTTCCGAAGGGACGACCGCTTGCCGTACGCCCGCCGCCAACAGTGCTTTTCCCGCTTCTTCGACGCATGGCAGCCCAAGCCTGACACGTCCCGAACGGTTCAGTATAAACACTTTGTCTCCGTCGAAAAATATCAGATTAAGTTCGCCGTCATATTTGCGGGTTACAAAAAAATCCGTACCGCCCAAGCGGTCGTTAATCTGTTCGGGACAGATTGATATGTAGCTTTTTGTAACCGTCTGTTTGTAGTTGATTGCCTTTGCCGACAATTCGTCCGCAACAGCTTCCGCCGGACCTTCTTCGTATCCGTTGCGTTTCGTCAGTTTGTCTCTATATATTTCCATCATTGTTAAGCGTTTTTACTTCCATATTAGTTAAATGCAATATCAGACAATATTTATCGCCGTCGATACGTCCTTCGAGAAAAGCGCGGTAGGGCGTCCCTCCTGTGGTAATTATCAAGGGCTCGACGCCTTTCTTCCCTGTGCCGACAAACATCAGCGACTTGCTTTCGTGCAGTTCTTTTGCCATGCTGTAGAGAAAATCGTATGTCAACCCGCTAACATGTTTGAGTTGATACTTTTGTACGAAAACAAATTTGCGTATGGCAACTTCTTTCGGCACTTTCCTGCCCGACCATTGCACCAAACTATCGCCCGTGATGTTCGACAATATTTTAGCAAGGTCTTTGCGTTCTTTTTCGGCGCCGTCGGGAGTACGTACGATTTGCAACATATTGACTCTGTAAGCGATTTTGTTGTCTTTATTGAGATAAAGTTTATGCGTGCCGCTTATTTTCCTGCCGATAACTTCGATATCGAGTTCGGGGTCCGATTCGATAATCGCTTCGCCCAAGGCTTTCAGCGTTCCGTATTTTTCGACTAAAACTTCTTCTGTCAGGTCTATTGTCGATTTCAGGATTTTAATGTTCTGTTTTTCGTCGCCGTTGCCGACAACGTATTTCACTTTGCTTTTTTGTACAATGCTTTCGAACGCAACCTCGGCGTCCCGCTTTTTGTCATTAGATATGTTTATTCCTCTCATAACGAACAATTAATTATTAAAACATTGAAAAATCTATTTCCGTATCTTCTTCTTCTTCCTCAATTTCGGGTTCTTCTTCGATGACAGAGGTCTGAACGAGATTAAGCATCTCAAACTCATTCCGTACTCCAATCATCATGAAGAGATTTTTGCCCGTGTTCTCGTCTCCTGCGGTCAGCAAAAATGCGGTCTTCCCCTCATAACTGTCCCTGTAACAGTATGTGAAACTGTAAATGTCGCTGCCGATAAAGGCTATCAGTTCATCGCTTGCCCCGTCTAACTGATAGAACGATTGGACGCTGTAATCCAAAAACTCTTCCATACTCGCTTTCTTCGACAATTCTACGGGGACAGAATAACTCGAAGGTAACAGTTCGACCGGCGTACCATCCTCATACACTGCTTTTAATTCGGAACGCTGTACCCAAAAACCATTCGAGATGATTCCCAAGCCCACTCCTCCTTTCGGAATAATCAATGTGCCGGATTCGTCCATACTGACAAGCTTACATTCGTTGCCTTCGTCGTCTAAGGCAATGTTTTCCGTCCAACCGTACAGTTTTTTCCGGTCAATCTTCGTCGGAGAACTTGTGTATTCCTTGCCGTTTACTAAAAATGTTAATTCTCTTGCCATTTTCTTGACGTTTTTTGGTGCGAAGGTAAACAAAATTTTATTTATGGAAATATTTTTTGTGTAATTGATTTACGATTTTTGATTTATGATTTTTTGATTTTAGATTTTTGATTTTAGATTTTAGATTTTAGATTTGGCTGACGCCAGACGTTTATCGTTCATTGTTCATCGTTCATTCATCGTTTATCGTTTATCGTTTATTGTTTATTGTTTATTGGGCGGGGGCAAGCACCGCCTCTACACCGGACAATGCTGTGGTCGTTGAGGGCGTCGATTTGTAGAGACGCAATATTTTGCGTCTCCACGCGTCCCCATGCGTCTCCATGCGTCCCCATGCGTCTCCACGCGTCTTCATGCATCTCCACACGTCTCCACGCGTCTCGGCGTAGATTATTTGGCTTCCCTAATACAATAATCCAAACATCCAAAGAGGGATTTTATTGCCATAGCCAATTTCCAAATCATCGGCGGCTATAAAACTATTCTCAATGTTTCGTATCTGTTCGTAAGTTTTACTCTTACCTCCCGTTTCAAAAATGTACTTGCCATCTATCAAAAAATCACCTTTTTCGGGCGCTGTCAGTCTGTGATTGACGGAAAGTTGATTCGCAAAAAATGTTTCACGAACATTGCCGATATTAGTATCTGTTGTAAGCGTATAAAGCAAATTGCTGTTGTCAAGAAAGATTTTTTCCGGCTTACTCATTGCGCTCATTGTTGTGTGCGATTGAGGAAGCAAACGCAGCAATGCCGCCTTTTGCAAATAAACCAAATATTTCAATGTCGCATTTCGGTTGCTTTCAATATCTTCACTTAAACGGGTAATATTTGGAGAATAGGGCGACAAAGACGATATTATTAAAAGCAATTTTTTGATTTTTTGAACAGTAACATATTCAATTTTTTCTACAGCAGGCAAGTCGTTATCAAGTATCAAATTGATAATATTTTGTAAACGATACGAAAAATCTTCTATTCCTTCACGGTAAAAAGGATAATAACCATACATCCTTAAATCCGCAGATAAGATATCCCATCATGTTGTAACGTATAGATATTGAGAGCAAATCATGTCAGATGAAATATCACCAAAAATAGTGAATTTAGTATAATGTACGGTATTATTTT
>JAIRLF010000121.1 GCA_031259655.1 Prevotellaceae bacterium | reverse complement strand
ACAACTGTGATAATTAAAGCGCTTGACATATTGTTTTATATTTATATTTCTATTTTTGTGTTTACTATTTCTAACGATACATGTTTTATATTTAATGATTCCGCTTTACTAACAATTAAACATACTAAAAAGATTATGAAAAGATAATATAAACGAAATCCGTCGTACAGTTTTTCCTGCTCTTCTACCACTTTATCTGCTAAGGTATTTAAAAACAGGATGATAATAATGGAAATGCACAGGAATATTATCATGGCATTATTTCGAGTGTTCTTTTTTGTGATTTTTTTTGTGATAGTATTGTCAATCAATACCATTATCACTAAACCGAAATTTGAATAGAATACCACTTTGGAGTTTAATAATTTTATCAGTTCCTGTTCAAAACTGACAGAATTGTCGAGAAAAAAATTAATGACTAAATCGCCATAAGCAAAACTGACAAGGAAACAAGTCCATATTATTGCCCAAAAATATCGAATCATCATTGTTGTGTCCTGTACAATAAAGTTTTACAAAATAAGCCGCAAAGTTAATGCATTTTGTTGAATTGACAAAATTTTTGTTTGATTTTTTTTGTTTTTAACGAGTTAGAAAATCATTAAACCATCAAATCGTAAAGAATGCAAAGGCTTATACAAAGAATACAAGTTTTTCGTATACGGTCAAAACTTTGCGTTAAAAAACGACTACATTGTATAAATGACGGTATCAGAATCCCGCGGCATATCCGAGCAGTCCGACAATCAAGCCGGCTGTCAGGGCTATCAATTTCATTTTCACGAACCCCTTTTTCGATTCGGCTAACAGAGGCAGTCCCGAATGTCCGTTTTGAACGAGCGAATTTGCGAGCAATATGCTGAACGGTATACTGCCATCGACGAACAAAGAGATGAAAACAATATGCGGTCCCGATTCGGGTATCAGTCCTATGGTCAGAGCTATGAATAGCATAATCAGTTGATTGTCGTTTATCCATTCGTCGTAGTGCACAAAACACCCGAACAGATATATGAACAGCAGCGAGCCGAAAGTCCATGTAAACACGCGAAGCAAGTGTCGGTATATCACGTGATGCAAGACATGTTCCCTTAGAAAATGCTCCGTCACCGACAAAACCATCAAAAACGCCGCTCCCGCAATGAATATAAACAGGATATTCAGCCATCTTTCGCTGAAAATATTACCGTGCGAATGCGAATGAACCTCATGATGATGATGTTCGTGGTCATGGTCATGGTCGTGTTCATGTTCGT
This sequence comes from Prevotellaceae bacterium, assembly GCA_031259655.1. Lineage (GTDB taxonomy): Bacteria > Bacteroidota > Bacteroidia > Bacteroidales > UBA932 > JAIRLF01. The sequence goes on along the minus strand of JAIRLF010000121.1, from coordinate 4,299 downwards.
GATGTTCGTGGACATGTTCGTCTATAACGATTTCATTTGCATGGATACAAGTAACATCTTCGACAGAATGTTTATGTTCCAGAAGTCCAAGTCCCAGGCTCAACATAAAACCGACGATTCCCAACAGAATAACAGCACGAGGCAAAGACATACGTCTGATATTATGTCGGATATTCGATGTTGCCTGTTCGGAATGCGAACCGTGCAGCGAATGTATTTCCAGATTATGGTCGAAATATTTCGGGACGCTTCTGCTTTTTCTCATAAAAGCGTTGATAGCAAGTCCGGCGGTTATTGCGATAATGAAAGTCAGCAGTTTAATCAACAAAGCATAACCCGGCATCGCGGCAAACATCACAAACGTTTCGTCGCCGGTATCCGAAATCATAGCAGCGACCAACCCTCCGAGTCCGAAAATGTTATGCGAGAACAGCGAAACGGCGACAAACCCGCCCATACAGCCCGGTATCAATCCTAACGCTCCTCCCAGAATCACCTGTTTCAACGGCGATTTCCGTATATCGCCAAGCCTGCGACCCTTTGTTGCTACATTGACGTACTCGATTATCAACATCATGATGACGACTAATCCGGTTATATAAACAGAATTTCTGAAAATCTCTATCAATTCTGAAAACCGGAAATCGTCAAACATCGAGCGTATTACTTTTTTAATGATTTAAATCAAATGAATCTTGCGCAGGTTTTTCTTTAATTGCGCAATCCGTTTGGGCGACAACACTTTTTCGGGAATCATATCCCGAATAGCGCTATCGGCATCGACATCGGCATTGGTATTGGTATTGGTATTGACGTCGCCGACGGATTGTTCTTTGGCGGCTTTATGCTTTTCGGGGTCGTAGAGCATTCCCGTACACAGACACATCCGGCGGTCATTTTCCTGAAGTATGGAATAATTGCGGCAACCTTCGCAGCCTTTCCAAAACTCGTCGTCGTCGGTGAGTTCCGAAAAAGTTACAGGGACATATCCGAGTTCGGAGTTCAGCTTCATCACCGCCAAACCGGTTGTGATACTGAATATCTTCGATTCGGGATATAGTTTTCGCGAGAGGTCGAATATCGCCCGTTTGATTTTTCGAGCAAGTCCTGTGTTTCTGTATTCGGGGTCGACAATCAGCCCCGAGTTTGCGACAAACCGTTTGTGTTGCCACGATTCGATATAGCTAAACCCAATCAGGCGGTTGCTGTCGATTACCACAATCGCTTTTCCTTCTTCCATTTTTTTTGCGATATACTCGGGCGACCTTTTTGCTATGCCCGTACCGCGTTTCAACGCCGACTCGTACATGAGGTTGCATACTGTTTCTGCATACTTCACATGCGATTTGTTTGCGACAAGAATCTCCATTTCTTTTAAAATAACATCAAATATTAACAAAATATTATCCGGTTAATTCATGGGTAATCAAACATTTGATTACCCATGTTTCCCTGTAAAAAACCGGCAAATATAGTTTATTTTTTCGATTTGATAGCCGCCTGCGCTGCCGCAAGCCTCGCTATCGGCACGCGATAGGGCGAACAGCTTACGTAATTAAGCCCTACCGCATGACAAAATTCCACCGACGAAGGTTCGCCTCCATGTTCTCCACAGATACCGACTTTCAGCAGGGGGCGTATGCTGCGCCCTTTCAATGTCGCCATTGAGATTAACTGCCCGACGCCTTTGCGGTCGAGTACCTGAAATGGGTCGGATTTCAATATTCCTTTTTCAAGATATATCGGGAGGAATTTGCTGATGTCATCGCGCGAATAACCGTAAGTCAACTGCGTGAGGTCGTTAGTTCCGAACGAGAAAAATTCTGCCGATTCGGCTATTCTGTCGGCTGTTAACACCGCTCTCGGCACTTCAATCATCGAACCTACCTTATATTCGATTTTATCTCCCATCTCAAGGAACACCTTTTCGGCGGTAGTACGTATAATTGCTTCTTGCAATTTCATTTCGTGCAATATTCCCGTCAGTGGCACCATTATTTCGGGGATAGAGTTTACGCCTTTGCTTTTCAACGTCAGCACGGCTTGCAATATGGCTCTGGTCTGCATTTCGGTGATTTCGGGATAGGTGTTTGCAAGACGACAGCCGCGATGTCCGAGCATGGGATTGGTTTCGTGCAACGATTCGACCTTGTTGCGGATAACTTCTACGGGCACGTTCATTACTTTCGACATTTCTTCCTGTCCTTTAAGGTCGTGAGGCAGAAATTCGTGCAACGGCGGGTCTAACAGCCTCACGATTACGGGAAGGTCGTGCATCACTGCGAATATTTCCTCGAAATCTTTCTGTTGCAGAGGCAACAGTTTATCAAGCGCTTTACGCCTGTCGTCGGAATTATCTGCAAGAATCATTTCCCTCATGGCGATAATTTTGTCTTCTTTAAAGAACATGTGTTCCGTACGGCATAGCCCTATACCTTCGGCTCCGAATTTACGCGCCGTAGCAGCGTCTTCGGGAGTGTCGGCATTGGCTCGCACTTGCAGATGAGCGTATTTTGCGGACAGTTTCATGAGTTTGTTGAAATTGTCGCTCATTTCGGCGGGTTTGGTTTTCACTTTGCCTTCGTAAACTTCGCCTGTCGAGCCGTTCAGCGAAATCCAGTCGCCTTCTTTATATTCTTTACCGCCGACGGTCATGAGGCGCTGTTTGTAGTCGATATTAAGCCCCGAAGCGCCCGAGACGCAGCATTTGCCCATTCCTCGCGCTACGACTGCGGCGTGCGAGGTCATTCCGCCGCGGGCGGTCAGTATTCCCTGCGCAACGTTCATGCCCCGCAGGTCTTCGGGCGAGGTTTCGACGCGCACCAGAATCAGTTTGGCGCTGTTGTCTTTTTCGTACCAGAGTTCGGCGTCTTCGGCAAAGAAGACAATCTGTCCCGAGGCGGCGCCCGGCGAGGCGGGCAATCCTTTAACGAGGACATTAGCCTTATGTAACTCGTTGGAATCGAATACGGGATGCAGAAGTTCGTCGATTTTTTCGGGTTCGACTCTCAACACCGCTTCGTCTTCTTTCAGTGTTCCCTGAGCAAGCATTTCCATTGCGACTCTCACGGCGGCAGCGCCTGTACGTTTGGCGTTGCGGGTCTGCAACATCCAGAGTTTGCCGTCCTGAACGGTAAATTCCAGGTCTTGCATGTCGCGGTAATGGTTTTCGAGTTTTTGTTGCAACTCCATCAATTCGTTATACACTTCGGGCATGGTTTCTTCCAGCGAGGGAGCTTCGGCTTTCCGTTTTTCTTCGGATATACCTTGCAGTTTTGCCCAGCGGTGCGAACCTTCCAGAGTGATTTGCTGCGGGGTACGAATGCCGGCAACGACGTCTTCGCCCTGAGCGTTAATAAGATATTCTCCGTTGAAAATATTTTCGCCTGTGGCGGCGTCGCGCGTGAAGGCTACTCCTGTCGCCGACCTGTCGCCCATGTTTCCGAATACCATCGACTGAACATTGACGGCTGTTCCCCATTCCTGTGGTATCTTGTTCAGTTTGCGATACAGGATTGCACGGTCGTTCATCCAACTGTTGAACACAGCCATCACCGCACCCCACAACTGTTGCCAGGGGTCGGTCGGGAAGTCGTTACCTGTCCGGGCTTTAACCACTGCTTTAAACCGTTTAACCAACTCTTTCAGGTCATCGGCTACAAGTTCGGTGTCGAGAGTTACATTTTTCTCTCGCTTCATTTCGTCGATAATCTCTTCGAAAGGGTCGTGGTCTTCTTTGTTTTCGGGCTTCATGCCGAGAACCACATCTCCGTACATCTGCACAAACCGTCGGTACGAATCCCATGCAAATCGCGGATTTCCACTCTTTTGAGCTAAGACTTCCACAGCTTCGTCGTTCAACCCGAGATTGAGAATCGTATCCATCATTCCCGGCATCGAAGCTCGCGCTCCCGAACGTACGGATACAAGCAGGGGGTTGGCGTTGTCGGCAAATTTAGGCCCGTTGACGGCTGCTTCTACTCTGAGCATAGCCTTTTTAACTTCATCGGAAATGGTTTCGATGATTTTATCTTCTCCGTGTACAAAATATTCGTTGCACACTTCCGTAGTGATGGTAAAACCGGGGGGTACGGGCACCCCGATAAGGTTCATTTCTGCAAGATTGGCTCCCTTGCCGCCAAGGAGTTCTCTCATACTTTCGTTCCCTTCTGCGGTCTTATTACCAAAGAAATAGACGCGTTTTTTCAGTTCCATAATCAATCGCTTTCTTTTATTATCAGAATTATAAATTGGCTGCAAAGATACACCTTATATTTGATATGCAAAATTTTTTAACTT
>JAIRLF010000106.1 GCA_031259655.1 Prevotellaceae bacterium | reverse complement strand
CTGGAATCGCTGAACCCTAATTTCGCTTATCTGCACTATAATCACGGAAATATCCTGTGCTTGTCGGACAAAATGCCCGAGGCTATCGAGGCTTACACTAAAGCAATTAAATTGTATCCTTACTTCGCCGAAGCTTATTTCAACCGCGGTATCGTGTCTATATACTTGAGAGATACCGAAAAAGGTTGTATCGATATAAGTAAATCCGGCGAAATGGGCGTCAAAGACGCTTATCCTGTAATTAAAAGATACTGTATCGAAGAAAATTGAGAATTATGTGCGACAATCTTGTTGTATTCAAAAAAATAATAGCGAAATGGAAAATACGCCCCTCGCAGAACGGTTAAGACCCAAAACCTTAGATGAATATATCGGACAAAAACATCTTGTAGGGAAAGGTGCGATTTTGCGTAATATGATTGAATCTGACAATATTTCATCGTTTATTCTTTGGGGACCTCCGGGAGTGGGGAAAACTACATTGGCTCAGATTATTGCAAACAAACAAAACCGTGCATTTTTCAGCCTTAGCGCCATCAATTCAGGCGTGAAAGATATCAGAGACGTTATCGAATCGGCGAAAAAACAAAAATTCTTTTCCACGCCAAGCCCGATTTTGTTTATCGACGAAATACACCGGTTTAGTAAATCTCAACAGGATTCTTTGCTTGGCGCGGTCGAAAAAGGCATTGTTATTCTTATCGGCGCTACTACCGAAAATCCTTCTTTTGAGGTGATTACGCCTCTATTATCCCGTTCGCAAGTGTATGTTCTGAAATCGTTGGACAAAGAAGATTTGGAAATCTTGTTGAATCGAGCAATAACAGAAGATATTTACTTGAAAAAGAAACAGTTTTCGATAGAAGAAACCGAAGCGTTGTTCCGATTTTCGGGAGGCGACGCCCGTAAATTGTTGAATATACTCGATATGATAGTTCGAGTCGCCGGCGATTCAATTAATATCGTAATTAACAATGAAGATGTTACAAAGATTCTGCAGGAAAATATCGCCCTTTACGATAAAAACGGCGAACAGCATTACGATATTATTTCAGCGTTCATCAAATCGGTGCGAGGAAGCGACCCTAATGCCGCCGTCTATTGGTTGGCGCGAATGATTGAGGGCGGCGAAGACCCTCTGTTTATTGCCCGTAGACTGGTCATTTTGGCGTCGGAAGATATCGGACTTGCGAATCCTAACGCACTTTTGTTAGCAAATGCATGTTTCGACGCCATTAATAAAATAGGTATGCCCGAAAGTCGTATTATTTTATCGGAAGTAACTGTGTATCTCGCAACTTCGCCCAAAAGCAATGCCTCATACATGGCTATCGAAGCCGCTATTGGCGCCGTGAAACAAACCGGCGACTTGCCCGTGCCCCTACACTTGCGCAATGCGCCTACAAAATTGATGAAACAGTTGGATTATGGTAAAAACTATAAATATGCTCACTCGTTTCAGGGAAATTTTGTGAATCAAGAGTTTCTACCCGAAGAAATTTCCGGAAGCAAGTTTTATCAACCTGGAAATAATCCGAAAGAAGCCGAAATCTTGAAAAAACTGCAAACGCTCTGGAGTAAATATGACTATTGATTGCTAAAGAACTAAAAACTAAGAGTTAAGAGTTAAGAGTGGCTGACGCCGGCTGTTTTGTACCCGTTGCCGCCCGTTGTGGATGCTTAACCATTGTTTGCGAAAAGCAACAATTTGAATTTTTAAATCGACATAGTCAAATACACCCTCGTTCAAAAGTTATTCGGTTTGTATAATAAAAAATATGTTACCTTTGCGCCGGATTTTGGTGTTACGATTCCTGCATACGGATGAGTGGTGAAAAGGGAATCAGGTGAAAATCCTGAACAGACCCGCTGCTGTAAACTCTGTCGAAATCTTTGAATAAGACACAAAACCCACTGTTTCGATAAGCGAAACGGGAAGGATATTCAAAGAAAAGAGTAAGTCAGAAGACCTGCCAAAATAGAACGCTTTTTTGTTGTTCCTCTCGTGTTGAGAGGATAGGGGAGAAGTTCAGTTACAAAGCTTTCGAGGAATGAAGCTTGGAAACGAAAAAGTTGGGTTTCGCCGATATTCTTTCTTGTTATCCTGTATTGTTTCGCCGGAGGCTGTTTATTGAAAATGTATATTTAATTATAAAGAAGTATAAATTAGTATGAATGATATGAATAATAAACAGAACATCGGAAATGTCCGGCGTTTGTGGTTGGCGGGGTTGATTATGCTGGTATGTTTCTTGTCGTGCCGGAACGACGGCGACGAAATAATCCCTTCGACCGAAACTTCCGTCACCGAAGGCAATGAGGGACCAATAAAAGGTTTTTTCCTGCTGAACGAGGGAAATATGGGAAGCAACAAAGCCTCGCTTGATTATTTTGATTATGAGACGGGCGTATATCACAAAAACATTTTCCCCGAACGCAACCCGAATGTAGTAAACGAATTGGGCGACGTCGGGAACGATATCCAGATTTATGGCGACAAACTGTATGCCGTGATTAACTGTTCGCATCTGGTTGAAGTCATGGACGTAAACACCGCCAAACATATCGCCACAATTTCGATACCCAATTGCCGCTACATTGTCTTCGACAAGGGATATGCCTACGTCAGTTCGTATGCCGGACCGGTGCTTATCGATCCGAATGCGCGTCTGGGATATGTTGCAAAGATTGACACCGCATCTTTTCGTATCACAGACACTTGCATCGTCGGATACCAGCCGGAAGAAATGGTGATTATCGACAAAAGAATGTATGTCGCAAATTCGGGAGGCTATCGAGCGCCAAACTACGACAATACGGTTTCGGTTATTGATATGGAATCATTTAAGGAAGTCAAAAAAATCGTTGTAGGCATCAATCTACACCGTCTGGAAGCGGATAATTACGGAAATATCTATGTAACTTCACGCGGCGACAACAAGAATATACATTCCAACACATACATTCTCAACACAAAAAACGATATGGTAACGCATATCCTCAATCTGCCGGCAAGCGAGCTGTGCGCTGCCGGCGATTCGATATACGTCTACAGCTCCGAATGGAATAATAATACGAGTAAAAACACTGTGTCGTACGCCATTATCAACACACAAACCCAGTCGGTCGTCTCCCAAAACTTTATTACCGACGGAACGGACAAGCAAATCGAAGCGCCTTACGGTATCGCCGTTAATCCCGAAACAAGAGAAATATATGTAACCGATGCAAAGAATTACATCAATCCCGGAATGCTCTACTGTTTCACGCCCGACGGCAGGAAAAAATGGGAGACCTCGGACGGAACGGGCGATGTTCCGGCTCATATCGCCTTTACAAGGAAAAAACTGAAAAAGAAAGATGAGATATGAGAGGAATGAATGATGAGATAATTCTCAATTTGAAATGATAATTATTAAATAAGATTAGATGAAAAAGGTGATTAGAATGAAGTATTTACTTCCGGTTATTTTTGCGGTTTTGCTGTTGTCGTGTTCGAAGAACAGCGAACCGGCGGAGCCGGGCGCTCCCGTAATATCCTTTGCGTCGGGTAACGACGAGCGTAAATTGAAACTCGGCGAAAGCGTGACTCTTACCGCCATAGTGGAAAACGCCGAACAGCCTGTTTTTGCGTGGACTATCGAGGGGAAAATCGTTTCCACAGAAACAGGATATACTTTTGTCGCCGAAAAGTTGGGCGAATATTTTGTGAACTTCCGTGTGGATGCTGTTAATGGTTCGGCTGAAGGACAAATAAAGATTTCGGTATTCGAAAAAGTTCCTCCGCAAATTACCATGCCGCCGGCTGCGATAGCGTTTGCCGGTATCGACATGGAATTTGTCGCCGAAGTCGAAAATGCCGAAAACGCTACTTACCGGTGGCGATTGAACGACGAAATTGTCAGCGAAAGCGATACTTACGTATTCAACCGGACGGAAACGGGCGATTACTTGCTTAACTTGCAAGTCGCCACCGAAGACGGGGAGGATTTGCACAGTATCAGTGTCAAGGTATTACCAGGGCAGACGCCCGAATTATTTTTCGACAATGGACGTTATCGTTCACCCGACAACGCGAACGAATTGCGAAAGATGACCGTCCCGATTGGCAGAAATCTGGTATTGGCGCCGGTAATTGTCGGTATCGACAGTCCGGCGGCTTTCGAATGGAAAGTTGACGGCGCTACGCAGACAGAAACAGGCGAATATTTCACGTTTACGCCATCGGCGGAAGGCGGCGTCTATCGCATCGCCGTGAGCGAGATAAGTACGGGAGCAACTGCCGAAGTGGAAGTAACCTGCACCCCGCCCGAAGACGTTTTCTTTCGTAAGGACGGCGAAAACAAATATGCCACTCAAGCCTTTTACTATATGCCCGCACCCGGGCAATTCGTCAACAGTATCTTGGCTACGAATCAAACGGAGGCTTTAAATATTTTGCAAGACTGGTGCGGTAAGGAAAACGGATTTTTCCATATCGGCGCTTTTGGCGGATATTGGATTGTCGGTTTCGACCATAGCGTTGAAAATAAACCGGATGTTCCCGACATAAAGATTAAAGGTAATGCTTTTAACGATTGGTGTGAATCGGGAATCGTGTGGGTGATGCAGGACAACAACGGCAACGGACAACCCGACGACACATGGTTCGAACTCAAAGGTAGCGAAACCGGCAAAACCGAAACAAAACAGCGTTATGCACTTACCTATTACAAACCGGCTACCGCCGATTACAGTGCGCTGTGGATAGACAATATGGGACATGCCGGTATGGTGAGTCGAGGCGGTGGTTATCCGAAATTTATTGCCGAAACATATTATACGCTGGTCGGTACCTGTCTTAATTCGACTTTCGGGATTGAATCCGGATCCGGATTCGAAATCTCGAAATGCTACGAATGGGGATATGCCGACGGAGATGTTTCGGAATTTTGGATAGAAAACGCTGTTCAAGTTGACGGCTCGCCCGCCAATCTGAAACACATTGATTTCGTTAAGGTTAGTACCGCTGTGAACGCGCAGGGCGCCATCGTCGGCGAAATATCTACCGAAGCGTATATCCCTACAGATATGAACTTTGATTAAAATATAGCATAAATGGAAAGAATAAAAATAAATCTCAGATTTGGAGTAATCAGCGTCCTGATATTGCTGGCGGCGCTGAGTCGATTGATACCTCATCCGGCGAATTTCGCGCCTGTTGGAGGTATGGCGCTCTTTGGAGCGGCATATTACAGCCGGCGTTATTTGGCGTTTGTTGTTCCGCTTGTTGCGATGTGGATAAGCGATTTGTTGTTGAACAACATTGTTTACGCACAATATTTCGATGGATTTGTATGGTTCTACGGCGGCGCGCTGTTCACTTACCTGGCGTTTGCGTTGATAGTGGTGTTGGGCATGTTTGCATTGAAAGAAATTCGAATCGTCAACATTGTGATAGCGGCGATAAGTGCGTCGGTAATATTTTTCCTCGTCTCGAACTTTGGCGTATGGCTGTCGTGGAACATGTATCCGCATACGTTCAAAGGACTTATGTCGTGTTATATCGCCGGTCTCCCATTCTTCAAAAACACCTTAACCGGCGATTTTGTCTACACTGTCTTGCTGTTCGGAGTATTCGAATATAGTTTGAAACGTTTTCCTAAACTACAAAAGGCTGTGGTTTTAAAGAATAAATGATTAAGTTTTTTAGTTTTTAACAATTTTGCAACGTCCTCTGCAAATCGGAAACGATTTCGCAGAGGATTTTTTGATTGTTGATTTTTGATTTACGATTGTTGATTTTTGATTTACGATTGTTGATTTACGATTTTGGGTAGACACTCTACCCGCATAGGGGTAGACACTCTACCCGCATAAGGGTAGATACTCTACCCGCATAAGGGTAGATAATCACTTCATATTATATTATATACGGTCAGGAAATAGCAAACAGTCATTAAAGAATGTTTAACATTTTGAAATACACTCAATTTTTTCTGTATGTTCTCTATTTTTTATTAAACCTTTTTGCCTTATCGAAGTCTAAAAGAGCGTGATTTAGTGTTAAAAAAGATTAAAAAACACATTGATTAGAGTAGTAATCAATTTTTTTAATAACTTTGCACCTTGGAATTTTACGATGTTTAACTTTAGTAATAAGAATTTTTTAAAGAAAAAAGGACTGTTTTGAAAAAGAAACAATAC
>JAIRLF010000093.1 GCA_031259655.1 Prevotellaceae bacterium | reverse complement strand
CGTATCAGTTTGGAAAAGGTAGTTTCGCAACGTCCCTTTCCTTGCATACTTCACTGGAATCAGGAACATTTCGTAGTGTTATACGACATTCGCGCCAAAAGGAACGGGAAACGGGTCTATTACATTGCCGACCCTGCCAAAGAACGGTTGCAATTAGACGAAGATACGGTTAAAAACAGTTGGATAAGCACACGTTCTCATGGAGAAGAAAAAGGCGTACTAATGGCATTGCAACCCACACAGGAGTTTCGCACACATACCGGCGAAAAGACGAAAATGAAAAAGCCGGTGCGGTTTCTTTGGGGTTATCTCCAACCCTACAAACGTTACTTCGTACAATTGATATTCGGTCTGTTAACAGGCAGTTTGCTGCAATTGCTGTTTCCATTTCTGACGCAGGCGATAGTGGACAAAGGTATTGATGGCAAGAATTTAAATCTGATATATCTGATATTAATCGGTCAATTGATACTGGTATTGAGCCGCGCCTCGGTTGACTTCATTCGCCGGTGGATATTGCTGCATATCAGCACTCGCGTCAATATTTCGATGATTTCCGATTTTCTGATTAAGCTGATGCGATTACCGATGTCGTTTTTCGACTCCAAACTGCTTGGCGACCTGATTCAGCGTATTGACGACCATCGTCGGGTTGAACAGTTTCTTACGGCGCAAACGCTGACAATTCTTTTTTCAGCGTTCAGTTTCGTCATCTTCGGCGGAGTATTGCTATACTACAATCTGACAATATTTCTTGTTTTCGTTTTGGGCAGCGCCATATATTCCGGCTGGGTATTTCTGTTTCTGAAACGCCGTCGTCTGCTCGATTATGAACTGTTTTCGCAACGCGGGCAAAACCATAGCAAAACAGTACAGATGCTAAGCGGAATGCAGGAAATCAAACTTCAACACTGCGAAAGTCGCCGCCGCTGGGAATGGGAAGATGTTCAAGCCGATTTGTTTCAAACGAATATTGCAGGGATGAAACTGCAACAAAATCAGGAAGCCGGCAGTATTCTGATAAACGAGGTAAAAAATATAGTGATAACCATCCTTGCCGCTACATCGGTTATCAGCGGCAACCTTTCGCTTGGCATGATGCTTGCAATACAGTATATTATCGGACAGTTGAACGCTCCGATAGAACAGTTCGTACGTTTTGTACACGGCTGGCAGGACGTACAAATCAGTCTCGAACGCATGAGCGAAATACGGGTGCGCGAAGACGAAGATACGGAAAGCCGTACAATCAAAAGTTTTTCCGGCGACCGACGCGATATCCTTATTCACAATCTTACATTTCAGTACGAAGGCATTCGTTCGCCCAAAGTATTAGACAACATCAGTCTGACGATTCCACAGGGAAAAATAACGGCAATAGTCGGCGCCAGCGGCAGCGGTAAAACGACATTGATAAAACTTCTGCTTGGTTACTATCCTCCCGTATCGGGCAGTATCGAAGTCGGCGGACAGCTTCTGGAACGCTTCAATATGCGATGGTGGCGCAGTCAATGTGGCGCAGTGATGCAGGATGGTTATATTTTTTCCGAATCTATAGCCCGCAATATAGCCGTCTCCGGTAACGATATCGACAAAGCACGCCTGCTGTTGGCATCCCGCATAGCTAATATCGACGAATTTATCGAACAGTTGCCGTTGAAGTACAACACTGTTATCGGACAGGATGGTCAAGGGATAAGTCAGGGACAGCGACAACGTATCCTCATAGCCCGGGCTGTATACAAAAATCCGGAATTTATCTTCCTCGACGAAGCAACCAATTCGTTAGACGCCAACAACGAGCGTACTATAGTCGAAAATCTGTCGGATTTCTATCAAGGTAAGACTGTTGTTGTAGTCGCTCACCGTTTAAGTACTGTCCGTCATGCAGACAGGATTGTTGTGTTTGACAAAGGTCGCATAATCGAATCCGGTGTTCACGATTCACTGATAGCCTCGAAAGGAGCATATTATAATCTGGTGCATAATCAATTGGAGTTGGGAATTTAATTATACGATATAAAAAAGTCATGAATTACAAAGAAATGAAAAAAGAAGCTGAAGCTAATCAGGATAAAATAGAACTTCGCAGCGAAAAAGTCCGGAATATTATCGGGCAAATGCCACCGTTTCTTATACGTTGGGGTAATACAATATTACTCGTTATTTTAATAATGCTGTCGATTGTAATTTATGTGATAAAGAATGGGAAATAAACAAGATACAGGGCGGATAGAGTTAAGAACTAACTCCTATTCTGATTCAGACAAAATTTAACCGCAAAGAACGCAACAGCATACGCAAAGAACGCAAGGTCAAGGGCGGCTTGTAAATCGTCGTGCGTAAGTAAAAATCAACAATCTAAAATCTCAGTCGGCATTGCCCAACTCTTAGTTTTTAGTTCTTAACTTTTAACTCCTATTCGTATAGGAGGTATTTTTTGCGTAGAGATTTAAATTCGTCCAAGTCTTTTTTCCATGATTGTTTAATTTCTTTGGCAGTTTTTCCTTCTGCGATTTGTTTTTGCAGGATACTGTTACCGGCAAGTTTTCGGAAAACAGGTTTAAAGAAGTCGTTTTTAGGTTTATAGTCATTATATACATCTATCAGTTGGTCGAGATTTATTTCGGAAATATTTTCCGTAACGAGTTCACTAAAATCTTTTCCATAACAAACCTGACCTTCAAAGAGAGGTTTGATTTTTCCGCCGTTAGATTTCGGAGTAAACGAGAACGGATATTTGTTATTATCTTTAAAACAAGGATGTCCGATAACCTTAAACGGAAAAGCGGTACCTCTGCCGACGCTCAAAGGCGTTCCTTCGAACAGGCAGAGCGAGGGATACAGGTATATCGCCTGCATATCGGGCAAATTTGGCGAGGGCGGCACAGGCAAACGATACCTCGATTCGTGAGTATAGTCAATACACGGGATGACAGTGAGTTGACATTGGATGCTTCCGGCGAGCCATTTTTCGCCATTAATCATCAGAGCAAGTTCGCCCAAAGTCATTCCGTGTACGACAGGAATTCTGTGCATACCGATAAACGATTTACACGCAGGTTCTAACACCGGACCGTCGATATAGAAACCGTTAGGATTCGGTCGGTCTAACACGATAAGCGGGATTTTGTTTTCGGCGCAAGTCTCCATCACATAGTGCATTGTCGACAAATAAGTATAGAACCGCGTACCCACGTCCTGCATATCGAAAACCATACAATCGATACCGCTAACCTGTTGTTTCGAAGGTTTTTTATTATCGCCGTACAACGAAATAATCGGTATTCCGGTTTTAGGGTCTTTCGAATCGGCAATAATTTCGCCTTCGCCCGCTGTTCCACGGAAACCGTGTTCCGGAGCGTATATTTTCACAACATTGATATTGTTTTTCAGCAGGATATCCAAAAGATGTTCATTGTTGCCCGCCAAAGTAGTATGATTAGCGGTTAATCCGATTTTTTTGCCTTCGAGCAGCGCGATATAACGGCTTAAATCTTCGGCGGCAGGTTTCTGTGAATAGGAAACATAAGCGAATAACACAAATATAAACAATGATAACTGTTTCATTTATTACTTGTTAAAAATTGCAGTTCGTTGAACTTTCTTTAAGATTTTGCACTATAATTTTAACGGATTCGAGACCTAAATCCTCCGGTTTCACATCGTTGACATCAACGAAAACAAAGTCCGAAATATCGTCGTTAGCCGATATTCCCGACAAATCGCCACATTTGCAGAGATATACCAAATCCAAAGTAAAATACACTATTCCTCCGAACAGATACCGGTTTGGCATCGAAGTATAATATTTTACTCCGGTCAAATTCAAATCAAGTTCTTCTTTAACTTCGCGGATTACAGCGTCTTCCGCACGTTCCCCTATATCGATAAACCCTCCCGGAAAATCTAATTTTCCGGCGGCAGGTTCGTTTTTCCGACGCGTAAACAAAAATTGTCCTTTGTCGTTTCGAATCAAAGCTATCACAGCCGATGCCGCATTGATGTAGAACGATTTCGCGCATGTTGCGCAATGCATTTTATGCGTCCCGTTTTCCCACGATATTTTCGGCGCGCCGCAATAGGGACAATATTTCCACACCTTCGACGGGTAATATTTTTCTATCATCCTTTTATGGTTATTAAAATCATTTTAAATTTCCGGACGGCTTTAAGCGCATGAGGCGCATTTGCAGGCAGAATGACTGCTTCGCCCGCGAGCAAAATATTTTCTTTGCCGTCGATAATCACGTTTGCTTCGCCCTCTAAGACCTGAATTATTTCGTCGAACGCAGACGTATGTTCGCTCAATGCCTGTCCTTCGTCGAACGAAAATAACGTAACGCGTCCGGCATTGTTTCTAACTATCTGTCTGCTGATTATCCCTTCGGGGGAATATTCTATCGACGCCGCTAACCCAAACTTTACGGATTTTTCGAATACAATCATCGTTACAAATTATTTGAACAGGTAAGGCACGCCTTTTCCGAGACGTTTCATGGCTATACCTGAGCCTCGCGCTACGGCGAGCAATGGATTTTCGGGAACTTTGAAATCGATATTTACTTTCTCTTTCAGACGTTTATCCAGTCCTTTCAGCAGAGCTCCGCCGCCGGTGAGATATATCCCGTTTTTGACAATATCCGCATACAGTTCAGGAGGCGACTGTTCGAGGACGGACATAATTGCAGCCTCTACTTTTATCAGCGATTTGTCGAGGCAATGAGCTATTTCTTCGTGATTTACCGACAGTTCTATCGGCAGGGATGTCATGATATTCGGACCTCTCACGACAAAATCGTCGGGCGGGTTTTCGATTTCCGTAATAGCCGAACCGACGCGGATTTTAATCTCTTCGGCGGTTGCTTCCCCGATTTTGATATTGTGTTGATGACGCATATATTGCTGGATATCCGAAGTAAAATCGTCGCCTGCGACCCGTATGCTCATATTGCAGACAATGCCGCCAAGCGAGATAATAGCGATTTCCGTAGTTCCGCCGCCTATATCTACGACCATATTTCCTATCGGAGCTTCCACATCGATTCCGATTCCAAGAGCGGCAGCCATAGGTTCGTGAATAAGATGAACTTCGCGGCTTCCGGCTTGGTCGGCAGAATCGCGTACCGCCCTTATTTCCACTTCGGTGCTGCCCGAGGGGATGCAAATCACCATACGCAGTGAAGGAGTAAAGAAACGCGATTTCGAGGGAATCATCCGAATCATTCCCCTAATCATCTGTTCGGCAGCTTCGAAATCGGCAATCACACCGTTCTTCAACGGTCGAACAGTCTTTATGTTCTTATGTGTTTTACCATGCATCTGCCTTGCCGAGTCGCCTATAGCGATTGTTTTGCCGGTATTTTGGTCTATAGCGACAATCGAAGGTTGATTTACGACAATTTTATCATTGTACATGATGATTGTATTCGCTGTACCTAAGTCCATCGCAAGGTCTTGAGTCAATAAAGATAACGCCATTATATATCTGTCTTATTAATGTTTGAAATGTCTGTATCCTGTAATAGCCATCGAAATGTCTGCGCTGTCGCAAAAATCGACAGATTCCTGGTCGCGCACCGAGCCTCCCGGATGTATAACCGATGTAATACCTTCTTTTGAAGCTATTTCGACACAATCAGGGAAAGGGAAAAACGCATCGGAAGCCATCACTGCGCCCGATAGCGAAAATCCGAAATTCTTTGCTTTTTCGATAGCCTGTTTCAGCGCGTCGACCCTCGAAGTCTGACCGACGCCGCTTGCAAGCAACTGTTTGTCTTTCACCAGAACTATAGTGTTCGATTTCGAATGTTTCACAAGCTTGTTTGCAAAAAGCAAATCGCTGATTTCCCGGTCTGTCGGCGCTTTTTTCGTAACCTGTTTCAGGTACGAAATATCTTCGGAAATATTATCGATATCCTGAACCAAAACGCCGTTAAGAATCGAACGGAATTGTTTCTGCTGACGACTGTTCGTTTTTACATCCAGTATAATTCTGTTTTTCTTGCTTTTGAGTATATTCAGCGCTTCGTCGGAGTATCCGGGCGCGAGAATGATTTCGAAAAACAGTTTGTTGATTTCTTCTGCAACTTGCAAATCTACAGGACTGTTGGTTATGATTATTCCTCCAAAGGCGGAAATCGGGTCGCCTGCCAAAGCCTTTTTCCACGCTTCCAAAGGATTATTGTCTGAGGCGCAGCCACATGCGTTGTTATGCTTAATGATTGCGTATGTGGTTTCCGCAAAATCGCCGATTAGGGCAAAAGCGGCGTCTATGTCCAAAAGATTGTTGTACGATATTTCTTTTCCATGCAGTTGAGTGAAAATCTCGTCTAATTTGCCGTAGAAAACGCCTTTCTGATGAGGATTTTCGCCGTAACGCAATTTGTTTGCCGGCGAGACATTCAGCGAAAATTTCTCCTTATTCAGCAGAGAAGCGAAATAATCGGAAATCTCTCTGTCGTATGTTGTTGTCGTTTCGAAAGCATCGGCGGCATAGCGTATTCTGTCTTCGAGCTCGGTAGCTCCATTCTTCGATTCCAGCAATTCGAGCAGGGCAGGATATTGTTTACGCGAGGAGACGATAAGGGTGTCCGTGTAGTTTTTCGCCGCCGCCCGAATCAGCGAAATCCCGCCAATATCAATCTTTTCAACTATTTCGTCGTGAGAAGCGCCGGAAGCCAAAGTTTCGGAAAAAGGATACAAATCCACAATAATAAGGTCTATTTCGGGGATTTCGTATTTAGCCAAATCTTCCTTGTCGGAGCTGTTGTCGCGACGGCTCAGTATGCCTCCAAAAATTTTCGGATGCAGGGTTTTCACTCGTCCGCCCAAAATCGAGGGATAGCCCGTAAGGCTCTCAACAGAACGAACTTCGGCGATGTTTTTGATGAAATCATAAGTTCCTCCTGTCGAATATATGGCAACGCCATGCTTGCGGAGTGTTGTTACTATTTTTTCAAGATTATCCTTATAATAAACGGAAATCAACGCGGATTTAATTTTTTTTCTACTCATCATTTCTTCTTTTCTTTCTTGTTTTCAATAAATTACAATACCAAAATCACTTATTTTTCAGGCATAAAGGTATATATATATTTTCATATTTTCATAGTGTTTGTTGAAATATTCGTTTTTTTTGTAAACCTATTTCAGGACATGACAGTTAAGAACTAAAAACTAAGAACTAAGAACTAAGAGTGGCTGACGCCAGCCACTGCCAGATTAGAAGATGGGACACTGTCTTGCGCTTTTCTTTGTCGAAGTTTTACCCTTTGTACTCTTTACTGTTTTCCGTTTTTTTGCTATATCCGAAAGATTGTGTATTATTGCGCGTAATTTTGAATGAATGTAACATGATTAAAATTATTGTAAAATGAAACGAATATTATTGATTAGCTGCGTATTTTGTTTAATACAATCGTGTAGCGACGACGAAAAAGCCGCGCTCGATTTAAACGTAACTCCGTCGGTTCTCGAATTTGACAACACCGAATCGACAAAAAAAATCTACATCACTTCAAACACCCAGTGGGCTTCGTCGTGCGAGCAGGAATGGTGTTCAGTGTCTGTCATACAGAAGTCCGGAAATGACACTGTGGATGTACAAGTCTTGGAAAACAGCGGTGATGAACGCATTGCGTACATTTCGTTCGGCAATCCGGAAAAAACAATCATCAAAACAGTAAAAGTCGTCCAAAAAGCAAAGGACGAAAATTTTGGACTTGTGAACTCGACCGCATATTTTTTGCGTCCTTCGCGAGTTACGTCTTGTTTTCTTCGTCCCCGTTAAGGCAGCCTGTTTACGAAAAACCCTTTGCCGCTAATGAAGTAAGTAGCAAAGGGCACGTTTAAACAAAAAGTTATGGTAAGAATTATTTTCCTTCCAAAAGTTTGGAGAACTTGTCGTAATTTTGTTGATACGAATTTTCTTCGTTACGGAAACGGAAATTGATTTCCTTCAAAGCCTGTATTGTCGAGATTTCATCCGGGTTCAATTCGAAAGCTTTTTCGAGGAAAGGCAAAGCTCTTTTGAGTTCGGAATCAGCGAGTCCCAGCAGTCTTTCGTATTCTTTGTTATCTTTTTCGTTAACGGCTTGTTCGCTGTATTTAGCGCCGATATTAAAGTAAAGAAGTCCCAGTTTATAATACCCGAAGAAATCATTAGAATTGATTTGCATGGCTTTCTTGTAGCATTTACTTGCTCCTTCGACGTCGTCCAATCGTTCGCGGAGGTCGCCTTCGACAATGTACAGATTAATATTTCCCGGTTCTTTTTCTTGCGCTTTCGTAATCAGGGGAATAATCTCTTTAGGGTCTTTTCCCGTCGACATATAATTGTTGATTAGAGCAATTATCAACTGTTGATTTTCGGGGTTTCCGTTGAAACCTTTTTCCAGTAGTACGCGAGCTTCGTCGATTTTGCCGAGTTCTTTCATTGCCTCTGCGAGATAGGCGTAAGTATCGCCTTTTTCGATATAACCGACTTCGATAGCTCGCTTCAGATATTTTTCGGCAAGCGCATAGTTTTTCGCTTCGATAGAAAGCACTCCGGCATAATAAATCGACAGAGTGTCAATTTCGCCGGCTTCAGCCGAACAGTCAATAGACAGAGAAAACAGTTCGACGGATTCGGGATACTTGTTCAAATTAAACTTGTTGAAAGCTTCGGACTTCGACAGTGTTGCTAAAAGAGTGAGATTTTCTTTCAATTTTTTAGCGTTTTTGCCTCCCGTATCCAAACTTTTCGCCTTAATATAAGCCTCATACGATTTTTGCATCGGATTAGGCGCTTCATATTTCAGGACTTCCCAGAACTGTATCGCAGCATTTTCGATATACACCTTTTTGTCGTCGAAGATGTGAACAGTGTACTGTTTATTGCCCACTGTTTCCGATTCTACTGTTATTTTAGCGATAACATCCTGTCCTATTATGAGGGTGTATGTTTCCTCGCTCATTCCCGGAGACAGCGATTCGGTAGGAGTTGACGCTATCTCGTAAAACAATTCGCCTCTTGAAATCCAAGTTTTGGGATTGATTCCCTTTTTAGGATCTTCAATATTTTTATCACTCGCGGCGATTTTCCTGTCATATTTTTGCGAAAATGCCACGTTTACACTTAAAAAAAGTAATGTTACAATCAATAATCTTTTCATTTTTTTACCTTTTACACATTAAGAAATTATTTCTAATTATTTAATTTTCATTATATTTTATCAAAATAACTTATCAAATATTGCCTGCTAAATTAGTAATTATTTTAATAATTTCGGAAAAATCGTTTTGATTACAGAATTTTTCTTGCTTCGGCTTTTAGTTTCCGTATTGCCGGCGAGACCGGCGATTCGCCGTCTTCCACGAGTTTGTCCAATATCAATTTTGCAAGTTGAATCGAACTGCCGTCCGAATCGGCATGTTTCGAGATGTCGTTTACAAGCATGACTATCTGCTCTTTCGTCTCCTTCACGCAAGCCCAAGCTTCGTCGCTGACATACAGCTGTTGCGATATATTATGCTCGTATTCCGACCGTATTTGCTGTAATATGGCAAGATGAAGGTCGGAATTTGTACGCGACAGACTTTTTACTTTTAACAGTAAAGTGTCGGGAGAAATACGTTCGAGGAATAAAATCAATCTTTCGTACGCCTGAAGCCTCATAGGAACGGTGATAGACTTCGTCGATTTCAACAATTCAATATTTCTCCGTCTTTCGTCGGACGTAAGTATACGGTTGAGAGCTAAATATATAGAAGCCGACAACAAGAGCCCGAATGCAACAACAATAATAATAGTATCATACATATCATATAATTTTCAACAAAATTACTACTTTTGTCCGAAAAAAAAACAAAATGCTGTATAGTCAAGATTAAAAATATGAAGAAGAAAAAGAAAAGCTACTCGACATTGTATATTATAATTGTTTATATTATAGCATATTCTGCTTATGCCGGATATCATATATTTTATGTCGAAAAAATTGATGCCCGGCAAAAAACAAACCTCTATATTCCCTCAAATTCGAGCATCGAAGAGGTTGTTGATTCGCTTTTATCCACAAAAATCATCAAAAAGCCCGATAAATTTTTAAAACATATCAGGCTGAGCGAATATTCGACATTCAAAGCAGGACATTATACCGTACCAAAAAATATGACCTACCGGCGCTTGGTGAAAATGTTGTGTCTCGGTCAGCAAACTCCTGTAAACTTGGTGATATCCGGCTCTATCCGTACAAAAAACAGGCTGGCAGGCATTTTGTCGAAACAAATAGAAGCCGATTCGTTGTCGTTGCTGAAGATTTTTAACGACTCGATTTTCCTCAAAGAATTGGGGTTCACACCATCTAACAGCATTTTGCTTTTTATGCCGAACACTTATAATGTTTATTGGAACCGAGACCCCAAACAGCTTTTCAAAGATATGAAAAGAGAATACGACAGATACTGGACGGCAAACAGACTCGCACAACTCGAATCGTCGGGGTTGACGCGCGAAGAAGCAATGATTCTGGCTTCAATCGTTGTGGAAGAATCGTCGAAATACGACGAATTGCCGGATATCGCAGGAGTGTATATCAACCGTTTACGTCGAAATATGCCGCTACAGGCTGACCCTACGGTCAAATACGCGCTCAACGATTTTTCGCTCCGCAGAGTTCTGACCGTGCATACGGAGTTCGATTCTCCTTATAATACGTATAAATATAAGGGGTTGCCTCCGGGTCCGATATGTGTTCCGGAACGGAGGGCTGTCGATGCCGTGCTGAATTACAAACATCACGATTATTTGTATTTCTGCGCAAAGGCTGATTTTTCGGGATATCATGCCTTTGCGAAAACTCTACAGCAACATAACCAGAATGCTAATGCGTATCGTAACGCCCTTAATCGCAGAAAAATATTTTAATAAAAATAAACATTATAAATTGAATAACAATGGAAAAAACGTCATGGATGGTCATAGTGAATCCTAAAGCAGGTTTGGGATACGGATTGCGCGACTGGCCTGCGATATCAAATCAACTTAATAAATGCGGAGTGGAGTTTACATGTGTGTTTACCGAAAAGAAGTATCATGCAGTTGAACTTACGGTCAAAGCAGTGAACGACGGATACCGGAAAATTGTGGCTATCGGCGGCGATGGCACAGTAAACGAAATCGTTAACGGTATCTTTATACAAAAAAAAGCCCCGACTACCGATATATATTTGGCGGTCATACCTGTTGGTACGGGCAACGACTGGGTGAGAATGTACGGAATCCCGCGATATTACAGCGAAGCAGTTAAGGCAATTATCGAATGTTACACCGTTCGTCAGGACGTGGGGCTTATCACATACAACGAAACGATGATTACACATAAACGATATATGGCTAATGTCGCCGGTATCGGTTTCGACGCCATCGCTAACAGATTTTTCAATAAAATGAAGGACGAAGGACGAAAAGGTAGAGGTCTGTATGTCATCGGAGTGATTAAAGCTTTGTTTAAATATAAAAGCAAACGGTTTACAATCAAAATTGACGACGAAATGTTTTTCGACGATTATATGTTTAATGCCTCAATCGGAATCGGTCCTTACAATGGCGGCGGTATGAAACCTATGCCTGCCGCTATATTCGACGACGGGCTGCTGGATATTACCGTTGTGAGAAAAATTAATAAGTTTTGGATGCTGAAAAGTTTCCGAAAACTGTATAACGGGAAAATCTATACGCATCCAAGAGTTACGGCTTCGCAAGGAAAACGTATCGAAATCGAATCGTTCCCTTCATCGCCTATCGAAATCGACGGCGAAGCGCTGGGCTTTTCGCCTTTCGTTTTCGAAATCGTGCCTTCTTCTATTACTGTCGTCGTAAGTAAAAAGAACTAATACAGTACGTATCGCATACGCCCTCCTTGGTCGGATGCAACAAAGGCGTACGCAATAAGGGCGTACACAACAGTGGCAATGCGATTACGCCCTTTCAGGGCTTGCCGTCTGCTTTCTATTCACGAAAGCAAACACCCAAAATGGTCATAAAAACAAGGAAAAAAATAAACATAAAAAAGGCAAACAAACATCTAAAATAACAGATAATTACACTTTCCTAAGAAGTCAAAAAATGTGTCTTTATTTTCTGTTATATTATTTTTATTTGTTGATTTTTTGTTACTCGTTTGTTACTTGACGGCAAAAAATTTTGTTACTCGCCTTTATTAACTGCCAAAATCGTGTTACTTGCTAATTTTATATTGCTGTAATACAATATATTCCTGCTTCAAAAATTAAAAGTGAAATTTTCCATTGTCATGTTATTTTTTTGTTGTACTTTTGCCGCCGGTAACGACGATTAAATTTTAAGAAAAATGAAAGAT
>JAIRLF010000091.1 GCA_031259655.1 Prevotellaceae bacterium | reverse complement strand
TTGCTGAATTATTGGGAATGGAATACTCCATTTCTTGTGATTTTTCTGACTTGAGGTAATAAAAAATCAAAAAAAAGCATTTCCCGATTTTCCAAATTTTTTCTTGCGGATTTAAGGTTTATTTGATTTTCTTTTTCGCTGAGTTCGCGATAAGCCTGTTCGCGCAGGTTGTCGGGCAGTTCGTGCCAACACAGTCCTCCGGCTTCGGCAATACGTTCGAGAATCTGGTCTTTGGTCAGTTCACGGTTGATGTGACATCGTCCCGTACCGGCAAATTCTCCTGCTCCGCCATTAACGACGACGGCTTTGTGGAAACAGTCGCCCGCGCAGGTCCATTTGGCGAAACATTCGCGGCAATGCTCGCGACGCTGCACGCCCTGACGACGCAGTACGCCGAGCCGTTCCATATCGAAACGGTAGCCGCCGGTTTCGTCGGGTTGTCCGTATAAAAAAATGGAGGCATGGGGATTGCTGTGCGAGCAGGCTTCGAAACATGAGGAGACAGTTCCGTCGGGCAACAGTGCGAACGAATCTCGCGAAGCGGCACAGAAATGATTGGTCAATGTCCCTACCCGCGCTGCGGAATAGATAATTTTTTTTCCGTATTTCTTTGCCCGCCGTTGTGATTCGCGAAAAGCTGCAATAAAGGCTTCCGTCTCTGCCGAAGGCTGGTCGGCGTAGCGTCCTATTTGATACGCCGGCTCAATCTGCACAGTGTTGGCTTTGAAGTTTGCGAAAATGTAATCTGTCGAATCGGCCATAAGGGGAATCAGTTCTGCGGTGGCGGTCATCCGTATGCCGTAGTCGAAACCGGCATCGTCGAAACGGCGGATAGTGTGCATCACCCGTGCGCTGGAACCTCGTCCCGATGGCCGGATACGGTGACGGTCCTGGGCTTCGGGCATGCCGTCGCACGAGAGACTTACGCCTTGCAGATTAGCTGTTATCCAGTCGATTTGCTTGTCGGTCAACATCCCGTTGGAGGCAGTCGAGACGTTCAGTTCCAGTCCTGCTTCCTGCGTTTTCCGGCGGGCATGGTTGAACGAGTATGTCAGTGTACGCCAGTTGATCGTCGGTTCGCCGCCGCCGTGGTAGTTGATTTCGACCACCGGAGCCTTTTGCTTGACTGCGTTTTCGACGACGAAGTCGATACCGCGCCTGGCGACGTCTAATGTCATAGATATGCGCTCTGTATCTCCCGCCGAGGCGTAACAGTAGGTGCAGCGCAGGTTACAGGCGGTGGTCAGAAAGAGCGATACTGAGGTCGGACAGGGATCGCCCTCGCAGTCGAAGTTCGGCGGGGTTTCCTCGCCGGCGTCCACGATTTCGAGACGACGGAGAAATTCGCCCGCC
The DNA here is from genome assembly GCA_031259655.1 of Prevotellaceae bacterium. Taxonomy (GTDB): domain Bacteria; phylum Bacteroidota; class Bacteroidia; order Bacteroidales; family UBA932; genus JAIRLF01. The sequence continues at coordinate 1,350 of JAIRLF010000091.1, read as the reverse complement.
ATGCCGTCCGGGTCGGTTTCGGCACGGTAGACACCGTCTTTCAGATCGGCAAGGAAGTTGACTGTCGCTGCATTGCCCACAAATGCAGCCTTGCGAAGAGGAGCATATATCAGATATTTTTTGTCTTCCAAAGGAATGACGAATATCTCGGCTGATAATTTTGGCGTTTTTTCTTTCATACTTTTTTTTTTTTTTTCACGAATTTTATTTCAACGGTTCCCAACGGTATATCCACTTTTTCAGAATTAGAAGAATAGTCATTATATACATATTTAAATATCGCCGTAGCCTGATTGCCGTTAAATCTTAAGTTTGAGACTTCGCAACCGTCGCCCAAATAGATGTTACCGACAGAAAACGGTCCTTGATATGTTGAAACGACGCTTCCTATTGATAAATCTGTTCTGCTGTTGCCTTTCGTATAACTGTATTTCAAACCTGTGATTGTTACCGACAGGTTTTTAATGGTTACCCGGTCTTTTGACAACATAAACGATACCCGTACATTATTGACATAATTCATTTTCACTGTGCCTTCATATATGGGGTCGTGAATTTCGTAGCCTTTTTTATTCACCAACATATCCATACCATTCAAAACGACATTGGCTAAACCATCGATAAAGTCTTCGGCTATATTGTATTTGCATGGAATAACTTCCTCTCCCGAAGCATCAATAAAACCCCATTTGCCGTCCGATTGCACACGCGCCAATCCCTCTTGGAAAGGGTTGACCTTATCATATTTCAACGGAACGACCTCTTTCCCGTTTTTGTCGATAAAACCCCATTGTCCGTCCGATTGTACACGCGCCAATCCGTCTTGGAAAGGGTTGACCTCATCATATTTCAACGGCACGACCTTTTTCCCGTTTTCGTCGATAAAACCCCATTTGTCTTTTAACTGTACTGCTGCACGGTTTTCGCTATACTCGTTTACCGTGTCGTACTTCGCTTTGCAGCAAACAAAAGCCGCCGCAAATAACATCATACATATAAACTTTTTCATATCCTTTACTTTTTTATGCTCCGTTGCAGGAGCGATTTATAATTCCTTTTCATTTGTCTGAACTGTGATTTATGTGATTAGACTGATTCCATTGAACCTTTGTTCGGAAATTGTGCCGAACAAATGGTATACTTATTTTAACTTCTTTTCCATTGCTGCAAAACATTTTTTCAATACTTGGGGAATATCCTCATGATAGTCCGGTATGGAAGAATAAAATTCTTTATGCGTTTCGTTATTCATGAACATGAGGGTTTGCTCCGGTTTTTGAACGGGGTCGCCCACCGTTTTACTCCATAAAACTGCGCCGTCTTTTGAACAAACTTTCATATTCGCTTTTA
>JAIRLF010000085.1 GCA_031259655.1 Prevotellaceae bacterium | reverse complement strand
AAGGGTTTCCCGCCAAACAGTACGGGCTGTTTCAATTCCGGCGTGTGGCAACTGAAGTATGCCCAACACAATACACATTGTAATAAAACTGTTAAATTTGTCTTCATATTACTGTTTTTATTCTGTCGTAATGGAGCGTGCTCGCTTGTGTGCACGGATAAATCCGGTCGTACCGGAGCCTGCTGTAATCTTTGTGCTGTTATCATTTTATACGCGTCTAATGTTTTATTTTCTTTATTCAATTTTCGAAATGCAAAATTAGTAAATAATTTTATTTTCGAAATTTTCTTTTTTGATTTTTCAATGGCTGTTTACATTATCACAAAAATTTCTTTTCGTTTTTTCGGTTCGTTGCTGAAAAATAACTCCAAAATGTGTTTTTCAGGCTGAATCTTTTTTTGAGACGCTACAGGAAATCATGTTCTTTCGGGACATTGTGCCGGGTTTGCGACAATCTGAAAATGCACCCAAGGCATAGAACTTATTTTGCATATTGTTTTTTTTATTACTTTTGTGAAGTTTTTAACAATTAAATTAGTATCATGAAAATAGTTATAAAAGATTCTATCGTTTTGTTTATGGCGCTGTTGCTTTTATTATCGTCGGTCGAAATCAACGCTCAAGAAACGGTTCTCACATACGTAATCGGAGATTGTCGGGTCAGCATCCTTTCCGACGGCGGAAATAATGCAGGCTCCTCTCTGCTGAAAGGCGCTACGCCCGAAATTCTCGAAAAATATCTTCCTGACGGAAGTTTTTTGCTCGAAACACAAGCTTTTCTGATTCGTTTTCCGGATAAAAATGTGTTGATTGACGCCGGTACCGGAAAGAATTTAGCCAAAAATCTGCAATCGCTAAAAGTTCCCGAAGAACAGATTCAGATAATTCTACTGACTCACATGCACGGCGACCATATCGGCGGTCTGCTGCGCGAGGGTAAAAAAGTTTTTCCGCAAGCCGAACTCTACGTTTCTCAGGCTGAATACGATTATTGGATGGACGCAAACGAACGCGGCGAAAATGCCCGCAAGGTACTTGAGGCATACAAAGATAAATTGCATCTGTTTGTCGCCGGCGAACCGGAAAGCGAAATTCCCGACCTTATCTCGGGCGTCAAACCTGTTGCCGCATACGGACATACGCCCGGACATACGGCGTTCCTGCTCGAATCGGCCGGACAAAAATTGCTTGTTTGGGGAGACATCGCTCATGCTATGGATGTGCAAATGCCTTGTCCCGAAGTGGCGCTCACTTTCGATGTCAACCCGCAACAGGCGATTCAAACGCGGAAAAAGATACTCGAATTTGTGTCGAAAAACAAAATCAGCATCTCCGGCGCTCATATCAAATTGCCCGCTATCGGAAATATCAAAGTGAGCGAACTTGAAGGATATGTGTTTACTCCTCTTTGTACTTGCTTAGCAATCTGACTTTGGGGAATTGAGAATTATTTACGGCAATATTTTTATTTAATATTATTAGTTATGAGAAAATTACATCATTTATTTATTTCTACGGGCATTCTTGTCCTGTTTGCGGCGTGTTCGAAAGAAGCAGTTCCGCCGCAAGCGCTTTTACCTGTTCCCAACGAACATCAACTTGCATGGCAAGAACTGGAACAGTATGCGTTTATACATTTCACAACCAATACGTTCACCGGCAAAGAATGGGGATATGGCGACGAGCAAGCCTCGATATTCAATCCGACGAATTTCGATGCCGGGCAATGGGCGAAAAACATTAAGGAAGCAGGGTTAAAAGCTTTGATATTGACCTGTAAACATCACGACGGTTTTTGTCTTTGGCAAAGTAAATACACCGAACATTCCGTCAAAAACAGTCCCTTTATGGACGGCAAAGGCGACGTAGTGAAAGCCGTTGCCGATGCGTGTCACAAATACGGTCTGAAATTCGGGATATACCTTTCGCCTTGGGACAGGAACAGTGCACAATACGCAACACCCGAATACATTACGTACTATCGAAACCAGTTACGCGAACTGCTTTCTAACTATGGGGAAATATTCGAAGTCTGGTTCGACGGGGCGAATGGCGGCGACGGTTTCTATGGCGGAGCAAGGGAAACACGAAAGATTGACAACAGAACGTATTACGATTGGGCGAATACCCATTCGATTGTACGCGAATTAGCTCCGCAGGCGCTGATGTTCAGCGATGCCGGTCCCGACATTCGCTGGTGCGGTAACGAAAGCGGTTTTGTTGGGCAACCGAACTGGCATCTCATTAACGCAGACACGCTTTATCCGGGAAAACCGCACATTGAGAGGCTTTTGAATCACGGCGACGAAAACGGGCGTTCGTGGATTCCCGCCGAAGTAGATGTTTCGATACGTCCGGGATGGTTCTATCACGAATCAGAGGATTCTAAAGTCAAAACCCCTGAAACACTGTTCAAAATATACATGGAATCGGTCGGGCGGGGAGCGAATCTTTTGTTGAACATACCCCCGGATCAGCGCGGACTTTTGCACGAAAACGATATCCGGGCGCTTAGAGAATGGAAAACACTGCTCGACAAAACTTTTTCCCTCAATTTGGCGGAAAAAGCAAAAGCGAAGGCAAACAGTTATCGCGGTAAATCGAAAATCTACGCCGCAAGCAATGTCATCGACGGCAATAAAGATACTTACTGGGCTACAGATGACAATATTCTCGCCGCCGAGCTCGAAATTGATTTTGGTAAACCACAGAAAATTAATTATGTTCTCATTCAGGAATACATCAAGTTAGGGCAACGAATCAAAGCATTCAATATTGATGTATGGAAAGACGATGATTGGACCTCGGCAGCAAAGGGCTCTACCGTCGGATATAAGCGCATTGTGGAAATATCTCCGGTCGAAACTCCAAAAATCAGAATCCGTTTCACCGAGGCAAAAGCTTGTCCTGCGATTTCGAACGTCGAAGTATATTAGTCAATTTTCCCTACGGGATGAGGAATAATTTGCCGTTGAAATGATAAAAAAGACGATATTTTTTTCATCAAATATAAACCATTTGAAAAAAAGATAGTCAGATTATAAAAAAAAGTGTAATTTTGCGGCTTGATATAAAGTGTATATGTATAGATTGATGAATAAGGGTATATTGTTGATATTAATAAGTTTCGCGCTCTCAGGATGCTCGGGATTCAATAAAATATTGAAGAATCCCGACCCCGAAAAACGCTATAATGCCGGATTGGAATTCTATAAAAAGAAGAAATATTCCAAATCCACCCCTTTGTTTGAATCGTTAAACGCCGTTTACAACGGTCAATCGCGCGACGACACTATCAGTTTCTATATCGCTAAGGGATATTATATTATGAGCGATTACTATTCAGCCGAAAGCTCATTGGAAAAATTCACACGCGTATATGGGCGCAGTAATTTTGCCGAAGAAGCGTACTATCTGCGTGCGGTGAACCTCTACCGGATGTCTTCGCGAGCCTCTTTAGACCAGCGTAATACGATAGATGCAATCACAGCGTTCGACGTCTTTAACACCAAATTTCCCGACTCGGAATGGAACAGTAAAGACAAAGATTATTTGGACGAACTGAAAAGACGGCTGGAAGAAAAATCGTATATGGCAGCAAAATTATATTACCAAATCGAGGATTATAAGTCGGCTATAGTTGCTTTGCGCAACAGTATCAGGGATTTTCCGTCGAGCAAGCATAACGAAGAACAGTCATTTTTGATGTTGAAAGCGAGTTATATATACGCAAAAAAGAGTGTTCGCAGGATGCAACCCGAACGATATATCGCCGCAATAGACGAATATTATAACTTCATCAGCGAATATCCCGATTCGGAATATAGAGCCGAAGCCAAAGTTATGTATGATGAATCTCTGCTGTTTACACAAAAACGCGGAATAAATTTAGAAGACGAATTAGATATAAAAAAATAAATATAAATGGATATAAAACGAAATAATGCACCCGCCAATACCATAACCCGCGACATCGAAAAATTTACCGCTCCGACGGGAAATATCTATGAAAGCGTGATGGTTATAGCAAAGCGTGCTAATCAGATTTCTGCAGAATTAAAACAGGAGCTTTCAAAAAAATTGGAGGAATTTGCAAGTATAAGCGACAATCTGGAAGAAGTATTCGAAAATAGAGAGCAGATCGAAATGTCAAAATATTACGAAAAACTCCCTAAAGCGAGTTTGCTTGCTGTTCAGGAATTTCTGGAAGAACGAATATACTTCAGAAAAGCAGAATCCAACAAATAGATTTGCAAAGGCTCAAAGGTATTTAAAATTTATTGAGTCGTGCTTGCCGGAAAACATATTTTAGTTGGAATAACAGGCGGTATAGCAGCTTATAAGGTTGCGACGCTTGTTCGTTTGCTTGTTAAGGAAGGAGCAGATGTGAAGGTCGTTATGACCGAAACCGCTAAGCAGTTCATCACTCCGCTTACGATGGCGACGTTGTCGAAAAATCCCGTTTTAGTTGATTTCTTCAATCCCGAAAACGGCGAATGGAACAGTCATGTCAGTCTGGGTTTATGGGCGGACGCATATATCATTGCGCCCGCAACAGCCAATTCTGTCGGTAAAATGGCTGCCGGTATAGCGGACAATCTGTTGCTTACCACATATTTGTCGGCAAAATGCCCTGTGTTTGTCGCTCCGGCAATGGATTTGGACATGTACAGACATCCCGCTACTGAGATAAACATTGAAACGCTTAAATCTCATGGCGATACAATCATCGACGCAGAAACGGGCGAGTTGGCGAGCGGGCTCGACGGCAAAGGTCGTATGGCAGAGCCGGAGACAATTGTCGCCTGTCTCAATTCTTATTTCGACGCTTCGTTTTCGGGTCTGCGCGTGCTGGTTACAGCGGGTCCCACATACGAAAAGATTGACCCTGTGCGCTATATAAGCAATTATTCGTCGGGTAAAATGGGATATGCCATAGCCGAGACTCTGGCTCAACAAGGCGCTGATGTGATATTAGTCAGCGGACCTACGCATCTCTCGCCTTTGCACCCGAATATCAGGCGGGTCAATGTAGTGTCTGCTAACGAGATGTACGAAGAATGCCTGCGATTGTTTCCTTCGTGCAACATTGCCGTGATGTGCGCCGCTGTCGCCGATTTCACTCCTGAGAATCAGGAGGAAAACAAAATCAAACAAAAAACGGATTTGACAATTTCGCTTACAAAAACCAAAGACATTGCCGCTCAACTCGGTCGAATGAAAAACGACGGGCAAATTCTGGCCGGTTTCGCTTTGGAAACAGAAAACGAAGTAGATAACGCCCGCGAAAAACTGAGTTCGAAAAATCTGGATTTCATTGTGCTTAATTCGTTGAACGATATTGGTTCGGGCTTCGGTGTCGACACAAACAAAATCATGATAATCGACAGCAACGGTACGGAAATCCGGTTCGATACGAAATCAAAGAAAGACGTGGCTAAAGATATCGTTTCTTATATACGGCAAATTTTGAGTTAAAAACAACAAATAATTAATTCGTTATGATGATAAAAAAACTTCAATACTCAAACTTCAATACTCAATTATTAAGATACTTGTGTATAATAATGTTTTCTATGTTAGCGGCGATTTCCGCTTTATCGCAGGAATTGAGGTGTAACGTTACTGTCAATGCATCGAAAATTCAAGGGACTAACAAGAATATTTTTAATACTTTACAAACGTCGCTTAACGAATTTCTTAATGGCACAAAATGGACTAATCATACTTTTTCGGAAGAGGAACGTATTGATTGTTCGTTTTTTATAACGATAAACGAATACAGCGGTTCGCGATGTACCGGTTCGTTGCAGGTACAGGCGCGTCGTCCGGTCTATGGTTCTTCGTATCAGACGATAATCCTTAATCATGTGGACGAAGATTTTGTTTTTGATTATATCGAATTTGACCGTCTGGATTTTGATTTGCGCTCGTTTAAATCGAGCATCACCTCGTTGGCGGCATTTTACGCATACCTGATTTTAGGTATTGATTATGACAGTTTTTCGCTGAAAGGCGGGTCGCAATTTTTCGAAAACGCTCAAATAATTGTGACTAACGCTCAACGTGAAAGTTATCCGGGATGGAATCCTTACGAAAACGCTAACAGAAAAAACCGTTACTGGATAATTGAGAACATTTTAAGCAATTCGTTCAGCTACGAACGTAACGCATACTACAAATATCACCGTCTGGGATTAGACCAATTATACGAAGACGCTCTCGAAGGAAGACGACAGATTTTACTCGCTCTTGCCGATATTCAACGCTCTTTTGAAGAACAGTCCGAAACTTCGCCTCCTTATCTACGACTGTTTTTCGACGCTAAATCGGACGAATTGATAAATATTTTTGCCGAAGCTCCTCAAAACGACAGAGCCGAAGCTCATGAAATTCTGACCGATGTTGATTCGTTTAATCCTAATAAATATCTTAAAATTAGCAGATAAATATCCCGAAAAGCGCTGAAGTCAAGATGTTGCATGCATTGTCTCTACAAATCAACGCAAACCCGGCGTAGCGACGAAGCAACCCGGAAGTCGATGATACGCAGCCAAAATTATATACGTGTGCAGCTAAAATTATATACGTGTGTAGCTAAAATTATATACGTGTGCGGCCAAAATTATATACGTGTGCAGCCAAAATTATATACGTGTGCAGTTGAAATTATATACGTGTGCAGCCGCGACTACACACGTACGCAGTTTCGCCTCTGTGCTCCTTACAATGACGGTTTTCGTAAACGACATATTAACAGGCGGTTTTAACAGTCTCCGTTCTTTCGTCATTGCTTCGTCGCTACGCTCCTCGCAATGTCGAAAGAACGGGTTTGCGACAATTTAAAATGCACCCGGGCATCGTCAATCCATATTTATTTGTCAATTGCAGAAAAAGTAGTACTTTTGCGGGCAAAATTATCAAAAGTGATGATTATGAAGAGAATTTTAATATTTATAAGTCTTATTTCGACACTGAAAAATGTTGATGCGCAGGGTTTTGGTCTTGGTCTAAATGGAAACGACAAGATGGTTACATGGACCTTTGCATCCGAAAAAACAGGCGACAATGAGTTTGAACTCTCATTTAAAGCAGAGATTGCTACCGGTTTCTACATGTACGGACTGGAAAAAACAGAGGGACCTCTACCTCTCGAATTTACATTTGAATCGGGAGATTACAAGCTAATCGGCGAAATGATTCCGGATAAAAAAAGCAAAGAAAAATTCGACGAAGGTTTCGAAATCAATGTGAAATACTACGAAGGAACAGTTACTTTCAAGCAAAAGGCGAAAACGTCGGCAGCGAAAGTAAACGTCAAGGGAATAGTCAGTTATCAGACCTGTTCGGCAGAACAGTGTATTCCGGGCGATGCGGAATTTTCGTTTAATCTCGAAAGTGCCGCAAGCAAACAGGCAGCCGAATCTGCCAAACCGGCAGTTGCCGGAGAAGCTCGTTCGCTGTTGGGATTTTTTATTCTTGCATTTTTCATGGGATTACTTGGAGTGTTGACTCCCTGTGTTTTCCCGATGATTCCGATGACAGTGAGTTTCTTCATGTCGGGTTCCGGCAAAAAAACTGTAACGGTAACCAAAGGATTGATTTTCGGACTGTCGATAACTCTTATATACACATTAATAGGACTTATCGTCGCCTTAACGCAGAATGAAGCTTTTGCGACGGTTTTATCCTCGCACTGGATTCCCAATCTGCTGTTTTTCATTCTGTTTATTGCCTTTGCGCTTTCGTTTTTCGGACTGTTCGAAATATCATTGCCTTCGGGACTTGCGAACAAAGCCGACCGGCAAGCCGATAAGGGCGGATATATTGCTTCGTTTTTTCTTGCCGTAACGCTTGCCATTGTATCGTTTTCGTGTACAGGTCCTTTTGTCGGGACGCTCTTAGTTCAGTCGGCGAGAGGAGGAGTTGCGCTCGAACCCGTACTCGGAATGTTCGGTTTCGGCATAGGGCTTGGTTTACCGTTCATTGTGTTTGCTTTTATCCCTTCTCTCATGAAAAAACTTCCGAAATCGGGCGGGTGGCTCAATTCCGTCAAAGTTGTGTTTGCGTTTGTCATTGCGGGCATGAGTTTGAAGTTTCTGGATATTGTGGATAATTATTTTACTTTGAACATAATCACTCGCGATGCGGTGATTGCGATATGGATAGCGCTTGCAATTCTCACAGGATTATATCTTTTGGGGAAAATCAAACTTCCGCACGACAGCGATTTAAAGCATGTTGGCGTCTTCCGGCTGATTCTTGCGATAGCGTCGTTTGCGTTTGCATTTTATCTTTTACCTGGGTTATTCGGCGCTCCGCTATCGGCGGTGTCGGCGTTTATACCCGCACAGGAAAAGCAGGTTTTCAGTATAATATCCGAAAACAATGCTCCGGTTCAGGCTGTTGCGACAATGAATACAGACAAATTGTGCGGCGTCCCAAAATATTCCGATTTTCTGACTTTGCCAAAGGGCATTTCGGGATATTTCGACCTCAAAGAAGGATTAGCCTGTGCAAAAGAAAAGAACAAGCCTGTACTGCTGGACTTTAAGGGACATAATTGCAGCAACTGTAAGAAAATGGAAAAGGGTATATTCCTCGACCAAAGGATAATAAACATCCTTAACGAGAAATTTATTGTTATAGGTTTATATACCGACGACAAAACGGAACTCCCCGAAAATGAACATGTAACAAATTCAAACGGACGAGTTATGAAAACCATCGGAGCAGTGAATCTCAACTACGAAGCTGAAACGTACGGATTGAACGCTCAGCCTTATTTTGTGATAACCGACCCCGATGGAAAGGCTATAGTTGAGGGCATTGGATACGAAACCGATGCCGACAAATTTTTGCAATGGTTACAAAAAGGATTAAATTGATTGTAGATTATGGATTGTAGATTGTGGATTTTAGATTGTGGATTGTGGATTGTAGATTGTAGATTGTGGATTTTAGATTGTGGATTTTAGATTTTAGATTACCTGCGGACGCAAGCAACAATCGTAAATAAAAAATGGATTGTAGACTATTACCAGCGGGCGTAAGCAACAATCGTAAATCGTAAATCTAAAATCGTAAATTATTTGCGGGCGTAAGCAACAATCGTAAATCTAAAATCTAAAATCGTAAATCGTAAATAAAAAAATTGTAAATAAAAAAGATATGCGTTTATATGCTGAAAATCTGGTAAAAAAATATGGCAAACGCACTGTAGTAAAAGGCGTTTCGATGGACGTCGAACAGGGCGAAATCGTTGGGTTGCTTGGACCTAACGGAGCAGGTAAAACAACTTCGTTCTACATGATTGCCGGACTGATTAAGCCCAACGGCGGTAAAACTTTTCTCGACGACGTCGAAATCACCCGCGAGCCGGTGTATCGCAGAGCGCAACGGGGTTTGGGATATCTGGCTCAGGAAGCATCCGTTTTCCGGAAACTGAGCGTGGAAAACAATCTTAAAGCTGTGCTGGAGATGACGAAATTCTCGAAAAAAGAACAGCATGAGCGACTTGAATCCCTGCTGGAAGAGTTCGGTTTGAACAAGGTTCGCAAAAGCTATGGAATACAACTCTCCGGCGGCGAACGTCGTAGATGCGAAATTGCAAGAGCTTTGGCTATCAACCCGAAATTCATTCTTTTAGACGAACCCTTCGCCGGAGTTGACCCTATCGCAGTGGAAGATATCCAATCAATAGTGAAGCGGTTGAAAGATAAAAATATCGGAGTGGTCATTTCCGACCATAATGTCCACGAAACTTTGGCTATCACCGACCGTGCGTATCTTTTGTACGAGGGTAATATCCTCAAAACAGGCACTTCCGAAGAGTTAGCCTCCGACCCCGAAGTAAAACGTAAATATCTGGGAGAAAATTTTGTGCTGAGACGGTAGAGAGATTTACGATTTTTAGATTTACGATTGTTGATTTGTGATTGTTGATTTGTGATTTATGATTAAAATTTAATAAATAAATAATTAAAAACATGATTAAACATTTCTTAAAAGTTGCTTTCCGCAATTTGCGGAAATACAAAAGCCAGACACTTGTGAGTGTCGTGGGATTGGCGGTCGGGTTTGCCTGCTTCGCCATTGCAATGCTGTGGATTCGATACGAAATGTCGTTCGACCGTTTCCACAAAAACGCCGAGCGGATTTACTGCGTCTATCAGTCATCCGAATTTACGCCGAGCGGATTTACACGGCGCAATCCACATCCTTTGGCGGAATATCTGAAAAAAACTTTTCCGGAGATTGCCCGCGCCGTTTCTATCAGTCCTTCGTATGAGGTCAACATTGAAATCGAC
>JAIRLF010000076.1 GCA_031259655.1 Prevotellaceae bacterium | reverse complement strand
AAGTATTTACTTTGCGGGCAAAATTAATGAAATTAAAGATATAAAAAAGTAGGTTTTATGGGATATATGATTTTTGCAGTTTTATTGATTATAGTGGGGATATTTATGATTTTTGCAGTTTTGATACAAAACTCCAAAGGAGGAGGATTGGCTGCAAATTTCGCCTCCGGCAATCAAACGTTTGGGGTTCGGCAAACAGCAGACTTTATAGAAAAATTCACGTGGTATCTTGTTATCGCGCTGTTTGCTTTTTGTTTTTTGTCGTCGGCTTCGATTCCGGATAATGTTGTTGCCGCCAATCGCCATTCGCCTGTTCAAGAGCGTATTCAATCGTATACGCCGGGAATGCTTCCCGTGACTGGCGCTCCGGCAGAAGCAGAAGCGGAATCGGAATCTTCGGATTCGGATACTAATTAATTAGACTAATTGATTTTTGATTTTTCATATTATTAGTGATTTTTGATTTGTTAAATGAGACCCGCATAGAAATATGCGGGTTGTTTTTAGATTTACAACTTACGATTTTTTAGATTTACGATTTTAGACTTACGATTTTAGATTTGGGCTATGCCGGCTGAGAGTTAAGAACTAAGAGTTAAGAGTAGCTGACGCTCGAGAGAGTTAAGAGTAGTTGGCGTCTGTAAACAACAATCTACAATCGTAATTTAAAAACACCGGATACCAGCCGGCATAGCCCAAATCTAAAATCTAAAATCGTAAATCTACAATCTAAAATCCACATACAATCGTAAATAAAAAAAAACATGATATTGGATATAAAGAACGAACTTAGCAAACGTATTTTGACGCTGGACGGCGCAACGGGGACTATGATGCAACGGCACAATCTTTTGGAAGAAGATTTCCGTGGCGATATTTTTAAAGCTCACAGTATCCCGCTGAAAGGAAACTACGATGTGCTATCGCTGACTCGTCCCGATATTGTCAAGAGTGTTCACGAAGCCTATTTCGACGTGGGCGCCGATATTGTGGAAACCAACAGTTTCAGCGCTAACAGGATTTCGCAGGCGGATTACGCTCTCGAAGAATTTGCGTACCGTATAAACTTCGAAGCAGCCCGCATAGCGCGAGAAACAGCCGATACGTATACGAACAGGAATCCGGGAAAGCCGCGTTTTGTCGCCGGCTCTATCGGTCCGACAAACAGAACGGCTTCGATGTCGCCGGACATCAACAATCCCGCGTTCAGGGCTGTAACTTTCGACATGCTGGTCGAAGCTTATTCGGAGCAGGTGCGTGGATTGTGGGACGGCGGCGCCGATGTTTTGCTGATAGAGACGGCGTTCGATACTCTGAATGTCAAAGCCGCGTTGTATGCCGTGTCGGAACTTCAGCGCGAACGCGGACGCAAAATACCGGTAATGGTCTCTGCGACAATCACCGACCGTAGCGGACGCACTCTGTCGGGGCAGACCGTCGAATCGTTTTTCTGTTCCATCTCGCATTTCGACATATTAAGTATAGGTATAAACTGCGCTTTGGGAGCCGAGCAGATGAAACCGTATGTCGAACAACTGTCGTCGATTGCGACATGTTTCGTCAGCGTACACCCGAACGCAGGGTTACCCAATCAGTTCGGACAGTATGAGCAAACGCCGGAAGCGATGGCAGAAAAAATAGGCGAATTTGTTGAGAACAAATGGGTAAACATTGTAGGAGGATGTTGCGGTACAACGCCCGACCATATCAGAGCTATCGGAAATATCGTTGCAAAATCGAAATCCATACGAAAACCGCTGGAATTGTCGGATAAAGAACGCGGATATTTGCACCTCAGCGGTCTGGACGAACTTGTTATCACTCCCGAAATAAATTTTGTGAATATAGGCGAACGGGCTAACGTTGCCGGTTCGCGCAAGTTCGCGCGGCTCATTCGCGAAGAAAAATACGACGAAGCCATCGAAATCGTCCGCGAACAGGTCGAAAACGGAGCTTTAGTTATCGACGTGAATATGGACGACGCCATGCTCGACGCAGAAAAGTGTATGACGCATTTTCTCAATACTATCGCCTCCGAACCCGACGTCATCAAACTTCCTGTGATGATAGATTCGTCGAAATGGGAAGTTATCGAAGCCGGACTTAAATGCGTACAAGGTAAATCGATAGTAAATTCAATCAGTTTGAAAGAGGGCGAAACGGTGTTCAAGCAGCGAGCCGAAAAAATCAGGGAATACGGCGCGGCAGCCGTAGTCATGGCTTTCGACGAAAAGGGACAGGCCGATTCGTTCGCGCGAAAAACGGAAATCTGCAAACGCGCATACTATATCTTAGTGAACGAACTGGATTTCCCGCCTCAGGATATAATCTTCGACCCCAATATACTGAGTATCGCAACGGGAATCGAAGAACACGACAACTATGCCGTCGATTTCATCAACACGGTGAAATGGATAAAAGAAAATCTCCCGTATGCCAAAATCAGCGGGGGAGTGAGCAACCTGTCGTTCTCGTTCAGAGGGAATAATGTTGTGCGCGAGGCGATGCATTCCGTATTTTTGTACCATGCCGTCGGGGCGGGAATGGATATGGGTATTGTGAACGCCGGAATGTTGCAGGTCTACGACGAAATTCCGTCCGATTTGCTCGAGCTTGTCGAAGACGTGGTGTTAAACCGCCGGAAAGACGCTACCGAACGTCTGATAGAAGCCGCCGGAAACCTCACAACTTCCGATACGGGACAACAATCCAAATCGCCGGACAACAGGAGCGAACTATCGCTCGAAGAACGCATTGCTACTGCGCTGGTAAAGGGAATCGATGCGCATATTGTTGAAGACATGGACGAAGCCCTGCTCAAATACAAACGGGCTATCGACATCATCGAAAAACCGCTGATGGACGGGATGAACAGAGTCGGCGACCTGTTCGGCGCCGGAAAAATGTTCCTGCCTCAAGTAGTTAAAAGCGCCCGCGTCATGAAACGCGCTGTCGCCCATCTGCAACCGGTCATCGAAGCGCAGAAATCCGAGGCGGGCAAAAGCGCGGGTAAAATCCTGCTTGCCACAGTCAAAGGCGATGTTCATGACATTGGGAAAAATATTGTTGCGGTCGTTCTCTCGTGCAATAATTACGAAATAATAGACCTTGGCGTGATGACGCCATCGCAGAAAATCGTCGAAACAGCCATAGCAGAGAACGTCGATATCGTCGGATTGAGCGGCTTGATTACTCCCTCGTTAGACGAAATGATACACGTAGCGGCGGAAATGGAACTGCACGGGCTGAAAATCCCGCTGCTGGTAGGCGGCGCAACAACGTCCAAACTCCACACTGCCATGAAAATATCGCCGGCATACAGCGGTCCTGTGATACAGGTCAAAGACGCGTCACGGAGCGTTCCCGTCGCCGGCGCGCTTCTGTCCGGTGAAAAGGAGAAATTTGTAGAAAAGATACGGCAAGAATATCAACAGTTGAGCGAAACGTATAACACACAACGGCAAAATGTCAAGTATCTGACTGTTGAACAGGCTCGCGCCAATGCTTTCAAAATAGACTGGCAGGCTCAGCCTCCGGTGAAACCTCTTGTTCGGGGAACGCATCTGTTGAATGTAAGCGTTCGAGAATTAAGGGAATATATCAATTGGGACTTCTTCTTTATGCTTTGGCAATTGAAGGGTCGCTATCCTGCGATATTAGACAATCCGGAATATGGCGGCGAGGCGCGAAAACTCTGGTCTGACGCTCAGCTAATGCTCGACAGGATGGCGAATTACGTCCGTCCAAGCGCGGTTTTCGGAATTTATCCCGCTAACAGCGTCGGCGACGATATCGCTGTCTCCGCCGACGACAGGGAATATCTGTTCTACAATCTGCGCAATCAGATGGATAACAAAGGCGCGCCGAATATTTGCCTGTCCGATTTTATCGCGCCCAAAGATTCGGGTTTAGAGGATTATCTTGGCGCTTTTGTTGTTACCGCCGGTCTTGGACTCGACGAACTGCTGCAGAAATTTCGAAATGCTAACGACGACTATTCGGCAATAATGGCAAAGGCTCTTGCCGACCGTCTTGCCGAAGCTTTTGCCGAATATCTTCACAAAGAAATCAGAACGAAATACTGGGGTTATGCGAAAGACGAGAATTTGAGTATACCCGATTTGCTTAAAGGCGAATATAGCGGTATCCGTCCCGCACCCGGATACCCGACGTCTCCCGAACATAGCGAAAAGAAAGAACTCTTCGCCTTGCTCGACGCCGAAAATAATATCGGCGTCCACCTGACGGAAAGTTTTATGATACAACCCGCCGCTTCGATATGCGCGTTCGTGTTCGCTCATCCGCAAAGTAAATATTTCCGAGTGGAAAAAATCGCACAAGACCAAATCGATGATTATGTCTCGCGAAAAAAACGCGGCGGCTAAGAAAAAGAAAGTCGGACTTGCCCTGTGATATTACTGTTGAAGAATTAAACTTATAGCGCGCTCGAAGGAGCCTCGGAGGAAGCTCGAAGGATGCTCAAGGAACAGTACAAACTAAAAGTTTAAGTTAAGAACTAAGAATGGGTGACTTGCAAATTGTCGCATAGTCCATTGCGAATATGGTTGATTTTGAGATAGACAATCTTCTTTGTTTCAAAGAAACTTTCCTCAAAAAAATCGGAAATTTGATATTCGTTCACTTGTTCGGGCGAAAGAGAATATTTTTTGACTGTTTCCTGTATTTCTTCGTTCAAATCGCCTCCTTTGAGACAGATAATTCCGTTTGGCACAGCGTGAATCTCGGAATGTTTTATGTTTTTTCTTACCCAACCCACAAAATCGGGCAAATTAGTTACAGCTCTGCCGGTTACAAAATCGAATTTTTCGCAAATATTTTCCGCTCGTTCCTGTTTAGCAACGATATTGGTCAATCCCAGACTTTTAGATATATTTTCCAGCGCTTTAATCTTTTTTCCAATCGAATCTATCGCCGTAAAATGAGTTTCGGGAAACATAATCGCCAATGGGACAACAGGAAATCCGCCTCCTGTGCCGACGTCCAAAATCTCCGCTTCCGGCGCGAATGTGAAAATTTTGGCAATAGCCAGCGAATGCAGGACATGCCTCGTGTACAGATGTTCAATATCTTTTCGCGAAACAACATTTATTCGCTCATTCCAGTAAGAATAAAGACTTTGCAACTGCTCGAACCGTTCTAACCGCACACCGGCAAGTCCGGGAAAATATTTCGTAATTATTTCGCAACCACACATAAATCAATCTCTTAACACCCATGCAATGGCGTAATTTTCATTTATCATTCTGTAATTCAAGTTCAAATCCATATCATCATATTCGCTGTCGATAAAACGGGCGTATAATCTACCTTCTTTTTTAGGAACAAATTTTTTGATTTCGATTTGACGGCTGAATTCCACTTTTTGCTCATGCATAGCCTTGTAAATAGCCTCTTTAGCGCACCAAATCACACAAAGTTGGTCTTCGCGATACTTGTAGCTCAGGTAACTTTGTTCATAATCGGTTATACTTTTGTTTTCTACAGGAGTAAAATTCCTCCTGCGTCCCTCAATATCAATACCTACATACTTACTTTCATGTACAAGAATACAAACAAACCTGTCGGCATGAGATATACTGATATCGCCCGGATAGTTTTTCAAATATGGACGGCTATTTTCTTCATATCCGAGATATTGTTTTCGCGTGAAGCACTGATTTAGCAAAGACCTGACAGCCAGTTGCTCCAAACGTCTTCTTTGACTTGGATACTGCAATATCGTTTCCAGTTCTTCATCCGGAATCGAACAGGCTTTTATTAACTGTTCTTGTGTTTCAGCTATTTCCCACAACGCTAAAAAACCTTCTCCGGCTACTTTTTCTATGGAATATAACGGCATAACTTATTTAGTTTTAAAATCCACTGTTTCA
>JAIRLF010000044.1 GCA_031259655.1 Prevotellaceae bacterium | reverse complement strand
GGGATTTTTCCGGTTTCGTACTTTGTCCCACTGTCATATTTTCCATCAGGTTGCAAAATAAATACTTCGACTCCTTCCAAAGGAAAAACAATCCAGTATTCACGCACGCCTGTATTTTCGTACAAATCGAATTTAACCGTCATATCGTATTTGGCTGTTGAAATCGACTGTATTTCAGCGATGAAATCCGGAGCGCCAAGACAGCCTCTTTCGTCTAATTTTGAGGGATCACATACTATACAAATGTCAGGCTGTACAACGGTATCAATCATATTATCTTCTCTTTCGCCGTTTTTGGGTAGCCGTACATCGAAAGGGGCATGATATATCTTACATTTGCCCTTGTTTTTTTTGATAATATTTCGCAGTTCTCCACTTAAATTCATACTTATTTCTTGATGTAGCGTTTTTGGAGCAGACATCATTCGTATAAATCCATTTACCAGTTCGCGCCGTTTATCATCCAGCCATGTCAGATAGTCGGCATACGTATAACGTTTTTTTAAATCTAATGAAAGTTTCATAATTACAATATTTTAAAATAAATCTTTTAATGACTGCGGCTACACCGCTCATTGTGCATAACGATTGAATAACGATTGAATAACAATATCGTTTCGACCAACAGCTCATCGCTGACGGTTTCCGCCTTGTCATCCGGAGAATACCAAAACAAAACAGCATGTTCGCGTATAAAATCTTTCAATGCTTCCGACCTCATTTTTACATCAATATATTTCACAAAATCACAATGACATTATATTTTCGTACAAAGATATATATTTTTCAGCAACAATGGATTCGAAATAATTTTCTTTCACTTTTTTCACGCAGACATTCGACAGTTGTTCGTTTCATTTTGTATTGCCATTTATTTAACTTGTTGTGTTTGTGAAAAACTATTATAACGCAGCGAGCTAATTGGGCGCCTCATTCTCAAAATTTTTATACCAGTTTCTATCAGCTAATGCCATCAGTTCTTTATCTCCGCGACTATCGCCATATACAAAGAGGGTATATGTGTTTCTGTCAGGCTCTTTTTCCAATAATCGGACGACTTTTTCTTGTCCATAACAATTATTGGTCGAAAAATTACCTGTAAGCAATCCATTGGAGTCTGTTTCTACACGAGTTGCTATTGTATGATTTATTTTCATGTTTCTACACCATGGCTCTATCCAATTTTCGATACTTGCGCTAACCACATAAATAGTAGCGCCTTGTTGCCGGCAACTTTCTATGGCTGCCATAACTTCGGGACGAACAAGTTCGTCGATTACACCAGTAAACTTTCGCCCTAATGCTGCAAATTCTTCCATCGGCATATTTCTAAAAAAGTAGCGGATAATCTTTTGCTTGATTTTCCAATTGGGATACAATCCTAATTTATACGCTAAAAGTAATGGACTGTAACGAATGAAGCCTTTGTAAAATGCCGTTTGTCCTTTGGCAAATTTTATAAATGCCACGAATGTATCCTTTCGCGTAATGGTTCCATCAAAATCAAAAACAGCTATCAATCTCTTATTTCCAGCCATATACATTCAAAAATAAATAATGACAAAAAATGTAATAATCCATGCTATTACACATAACTGAATAAATTTGTCTTTTAGCAGTACTTTTGTCGGACTGCCACTCTTAACATCTACGATAGTCAGCTGCATGTAGCGTATGATACCTGCTATAACAAATATTGAAGTGACGTACAGATAGGATGTCTGAAAATAAGCAATGACCTCTGCAGAAACAGTGTACATAAGATAGCAAACAATAGTAACAGATGCAATAATAGAAATAGCCTGATTAATAAATTCCAGACTGTACCGATTGATGTTCAGGCGGACTTTGATGTCTGTTTTTGCATATATAACAACATCATCTCTTCGCTTGGCAAACGTTAAAAATAAGGCTAATAAAAAAGTCATTAATATTATCCAGTGAGATATGTATATGCCGGCAGCGCAACCGCCTGCAAACACACGTAGAACAAAACCGGTGGAAATAATGAAAATGTCGACTATTGCAATATGTTTCAATTTTATACAATATGCAATATTTAACAAGTAATAAATTCCTGTGATGCCGATAACTTTCCACTTTGCAGTTCCCAGAAAAAAATACATGACGGCTATTGCCAGAAAGAACAGCGCTAACATCATGAAATACGCTGTTGTTACGGAAACAGTTCCGGAAGCAAGAGGACGACTGCATTTTTCAGGATGTACTCTGTCAGCCTCGATATCCCGAATGTCATTAAAACAATAAATAGAACTTGCCATTAATGAATACGCAATGAAAACAATAGCTGCCAGATACAGACTGTTCCACTGCGCTAATTGTCCACAAAAAAATAGAGGCGAAAAAACAAAAAGATTTTTCAGCCATTGATAAGGTCGCAGAAGCAGTAAAATCGATTTTACGGGGATTTGCATAAAATGACGAGTGTAAATCTTACAGTTTTATTTTCTTGAATACAGTTTCCGGTATCAAATTAATAATCATCATTATATATCTCCAGATACCGGAGATATATACTTTATTGTATTTGAACCTGTATGCATTGTATATTATATTTGCCGCCTGTTTGGGCGATGCGGTTAATGGTTTCGGGAGTGGTAATCCTTCCGTCATTTTTGTGTCCATAAATCCTGGTATTACAGTAATTACATGAACTCCTTTATGATAAAGATAATTTCTCAATCCGTCAAGATAAACCAAAAAACCGGCTTTTGCACTTCCATAAATAAAATTACTTTGCCGTCCACGTAATCCGGCTACCGAAGATAGCCCAATGATAGTACCAGACTTCTGCTGTTCGAACTGCTGCACAAAATAATTGATAAGCGGGATTAATCGAGCGTAATTAATCGCAATAACGGCTTCCGTATTTACTGCATCATATAAGCCTTCCTGCGAATTTTTACCTAAAAATCCAATCGCACAAAAAAGCAAGTCGGAATGAACGGAATCAAACACGGAATAATCCGAGTCTTTTGTTATATCGAAAACGATGATCTCCGATGCCTGATTGTATTTTACTTCGAGATGTTTTGCCAATCGCTCGGTTGCGTCTCTCCTGGAGGTTACCAAATAAATTTTCGGATATTTATTCCCTTCCTTTTCGATGACTTTTGCTATAAAAGCTTGTGAAATGTCAGATGTTGCACCAAATACTATCATAACAGTAAATTATTATATTGTCAGTTTGTTTCACCGTTTATACGTTCGTGCTGTACGGAGTTGAATTTACCCGTTTCGGGTGTTTTGACATAATCTAACAGAGATTTTTTAGACATGGCATCTTTCGCCAAATAGATACGTCCGTTATAACGTTCAACAATGTTATCCAGTTTCTTAATCAAAGCCGGCAACTGTTTATTTATTTTAAAGTCCAGAGCAAGACTGTATCCATCTATTGGAAACGAGTTATGTGCTTCTTCTTTACTGGCTTTGTACAGTTTCAGTACTGCTAAAAAGGATCCTTGTCGACTGTCGGCAATGGTTTGTAATACATTGGACATGCCTTCTTTTCCAAAATTTGCAGGAATGATAAACTGATACTGGATAAATCCATTTTTACCGTAAATCCGGTTCCAGTTATTAATTGCATCTAAGGGATAGAAAAAGGCATCGTAATCGGTTATATTTTCAATCTCTCTCTTTATTTGTTTGAAATAATAAAAAAAATTAAACGCCTTTACGGTAAACGTATTCAGAATGAAGGAAGGAAAATCAAACGGAACTGCAAACTTCAGTTTATTTTTGAGATGCAATGGTTGATTCGCTTTTTTTACAGGAAGTTCTGCCTGTGTAGCGTGTTCGCCAATGGTTAATATAGAGCGTCCTATAGTTTCTCCTCTTTGCAGACAATCAATCCATGCAACACTGTACGTCCAATTTTTAAACGTTTCAAAATAGTTGAAAATTTCCTCCAGATTTTTAGCTTTTAAAACCCGTTGTCTGATATACGCTGTTTCAATTCTTTTTAATGTAAACTTTGCGGTAAGAATGATCCCTGTCAAACCCATTCCTCCGACAGTATTCCAAAACAATTCGGAATTTTCGGAAGGGGAACAAGTTTTAATATCGCCTGTTTCTACCATTATGGAAAACGATAAAACATAATCGCAGAAACATCCCTCGGAATGATTGTTTTTTCCATGAACATTGGAGCCGATGGCGCCGCCGACAGTAATTAGCTTGGTACCGGGAGTAACAGGCAGGAAAAAACCTTCCGGAACAATTACTGCTAAAACGTCTGCAAGCAAAACTCCCGATTCACACTCGAATATTCCGTTTTGTTTATCAAACGAAATGAATTTGTTCAGTTTTAATGTAGAAAATATCTTTTCTTTATTTAGCGAATTATCTCCATACGAATGACCGTTTCCACGAGCAATAATTGTATGGCTTTCAGCTATAATTTTACGCAACTGATCAAAATCCGATGATGCAATCATATCAGTCTCTATCACCGGAAATTTCCCCCAATTAGCAATTTTTTGTTTATTCATTTTAGTCATCATAAAAACTTTAATTTTTTTTTCATTTCATGATATTTCAGTTTTTGTTATCATTTCATTAAATCAGCGTACAAAGATATATATTTTTCAGCAACAACGGATTCGGAATAATTTTCTTTCACTTTTTTCACGCAGGCTTTTGAAAGCCCTAATTTTTCCGTGTTTTCCAAAACCCATTCTATTCCGGCAGCCAAATCTTCCGAATTTTTGTATTCTGCTACATATCCATTTTGTTTATGGTCAATCATTTCCGGTATCCCTCCTACATTAAATCCTGCACATGGCGTTCCACATGCCATTGCTTCCATAATAGTGTTGGGGAGGTTCTCTTCCAATGAAGCAGTCACAAATATATCAGCCGCATTATACAAGGCGACAATTTGTTCGTTATTTGTCAAATATCCCATTGAATTGATTTTAAAATACAGGCGCTCGCCTATATTGTCTTTTACCTGTCCAAAAACGACAAGTTCAATATTTTCGGAATGTAAAGCATTTAGCGCTTGGAACAGATAATCTATACCTTTACGCTTATCGGTTGTAATTAGCGCTCCAAAAAGAATCAATTTTTTCCCAGCCGGAAGGTTCAGCTTTTGGCGAGCTTCTGTTTTGTTTGTTTGTTTAAAAACATGTGTATCAATAGGATTGGGGAAAGATAAAATGTTTTTATCTTTCGACAATACACTTTCTCGCATTTTATTTGTTATCCATTGGCTACATCCTACTAAATGAATCTTATTTTGATAAATATATTCCGCTTTTTCAGTAAAAATTGTAGCAGGTAATTTAGATGTTGTTGAGTTTAAGAAAAAACATTTCCGACACATTCTCGAAAAATCGCTACAGTCTCTCGCATGATGACAAATTCCGGTAAATGGCCACATATCGTGCGTAGTCCAAACAACAGGTTTTCCCGATTCTATCAACTTCCGAATATCCGCCAGCGATAGAAAACCCTGATTTATCCAGTGCAAATGAATAATGTCTGCCTCCTTTACCAAAGGATGTTTGCTTATATCCGTTCCGGTGTTGGCAATGGAAACGGCAAAAAGATTTTT
>JAIRLF010000368.1 GCA_031259655.1 Prevotellaceae bacterium | reverse complement strand
ATTTTAGACTTACGATTTTAGATTGTTGCTTACGCGCGCTGAGATTTCCAGCCGGCATCGCCAAACTCTTAACTCTTAACTTTTAGTTCTTAACTCTAAAAGCGTTGCCCTGCGCTATTTGTTTTAGGGCTTTCAGCCCTTTTATAATGACGCTTTTTGCAAACAATAGATTTGAATATTGTGAGTTTTCGGACAAATACCATGTATGCTCTCAAAAAGTTATTTTTTGAGGGCTGCGCCTCTGGTGTTGGGGGACTTAGTTCTTAACTCTAAAACATTGTATGTCGCAGAAATAAAAAAAGCATTACCTTTGCGGCGTTATTATGAGAAAAAAATTTGATATGCAAAGACAAAAAAGAGTATTAGCGATACACGATATTTCTTGTTTTGGGAGATGTTCGCTCACTGTTGCCTTGCCCATTATATCGGCGGCAGGAATAGAAACAACCGTTTTACCTACAGCGGTACTGTCTACTCACACAGGCGGTTTCACGGGTTTCACATATCGCGACCTCACACAGGATATTATGCCGGTTGTGAATCATTGGCACGGGCTCGGGCTTGAATTTGATTCGATATACACCGGTTTTTTGGGTTCGTTCGAACAAATTGATATTGTTTCGGCGATTTTCGACATGCTGAAAAAGGAAGGAGTATTGGTTGTCGTTGACCCGGTGATGGCGGATTACGGCAAACTGTATTCGATTTTTCCGTCGAATTTTCCGGACGGGATGCGTCAACTTTGCCGTAAAGCGGATGTGATTGTTCCGAACCTCACCGAAGCGGCATTTTTGCTTAACGAACCATATCACGAGGGTCCGCATACGCAGGAAGAAATCGAACACATTCTGCACGCGCTCTCGGCGTTGGGACCGAAATACGTCATAGTTACGGGAGTAAGTTACGACGGGATACAGTTAGGTTCGGCAAGTTACGATGCAAATACCGGCGAAATTTCGTACACCGGCGAGACGCGCATTGAGCCGATGTATCACGGGACGGGCGATGTGTTTGCGAGCGCGGCAGTCGCCGCATTGCTTCGCGGTCGCACGTTGGCTCAGGCAAACGCCATAGCCGTACGTTTCACGGTTACAAGCATCGCGCGAACCAAAGAAGCCGCAACCGACAACCGTTTCGGAGTGAACTTCGAAGCAGGGCTGGCAGGTCTGAACGGTTTGATATCCGAATATCAGGATTGAAATATCGTTTCGGGATGATAGAAAAGTTCAAACAATTATCGTTAAACATCAAGTTGCTGATAGCGCTTATCATTATCTTGATAATAGGCATCATATTGAGATGGAACCATATAAAGTACGAAGCGACGCGCAGTTTCAACTTTTTTAAGCACGATAAAGACACAGTTAATATAATCAAATAATGAATCGCCGTCGCAGGGGGCGCGCAATTATCTGCGCAACATTTCCCTAAACATCAGCAATTTCTTATCTTTTTCGGAGAGAATCAGGGAAGATTCCGGTAATTGCCAATTGATAGACAGGTCAGGGTCGTTGTATATTATCCCCGATTCATTTTCAGGGGAATAGATATTGTCGACCTTATATGCGAAAATTGTGTCGTCTTCGAGAACAGCGAAACCGTGCGCCATTCCTCTCGGCACGAACAGCTGCTGTTTGTTTTCTTCCGTCAGTTCGACCGAAAAATGTTTTCCGAACGTTTGAGAATCGGGTCGGATATCAACAATGACGTCCAACACAGCGCCTTTAATCACTCTGACTAATTTTGCCTGCGCGTATTCTCCTTTTTGAAAATGTAAGCCTCTCAAAACTCCGGCGGACGATTTCGATTCGTTATCCTGCACAAAATTTACTGCTCCTATAGCCGCTTCGAATTCTTTTACGTTGAACGATTCGAAAAAATAGCCTCTCGAATCTCCGAAAACTTTTGGTTTCAGCAAAAAGGCGCCCTTAATAAAAACCTCTTCAAATATCATTGCTACAATTTCCGTTTCACTTCGATTTGTTCGTATGATTCAACTATGTCGCCGACTTTCACATCGTTGAAATTCTCTATGTTCAGACCGCATTCGTATCCCGAAACCACTTCTTTCACATCGTCTTTAAATCGTTTGAGCGAGCCTAAAGTGCCGGTATAGATGACTATTCCGTCGCGTATTATCCGCACTTTCGAGTTTCGTGTTATCTTGCCTTCGCGAACGATACAGCCGGCAACCGTACCGACTTTCGTGATTTTGAACGTTTCCAGAACTTCGACAGAAGCTGTTATCTCTTCTTTCAATTCGGGAGCCAACATACCTTCGATACCGTCTCTGACTTCGTTGATAGCATCGTAAATGACAGAATACAAACGGATTTCTATCTCTTCTTTTTCGGCAAGTTTGCGGGCTCCCGCCGAAGGACGCACCTGGAACCCGACGATAATAGCGTTGGAAGCGGCAGCCAACAGCACATCCGATTCGGATATCGCCCCGACAGCCTTGTGTATGATATTCAGTTGAACTTCTTCCGTCGAAAGTTTTATCAACGAATCCGACAGAGCTTCCATTGAGCCGTCGACGTCGGTTTTAACAATAATGTTCAACTCTTTGAACGAGCCGATTGCGATACGGCGTCCGATTTCTTCCAGCGTGATATGTTTCTTTGTACGAATATCCTGTATTCTAATCAATTGTTCGCGTTTGTTTGCTATTTCACGGGCTTCTCTTTCGTCGCTCATCACGTTGAACGTTTCGCCGGCGGCGGGCGCTCCGTTAAGTCCGAGTATCAGCACGGGAGACGAAGGACCGGCTTCTTCGAGACGTTTGCCGCGCTCGTTGAACATTGCCTTAACTTTTCCCGTATATATTCCCGAAAGCACAACATCGCCCATCTTCAATGTCCCGTTTTGCACTAAAAGTGTTGTAACGTAACCTCTTCCTTTGTCCAACGACGATTCGATAACTGTTCCTACAGCTTTTTTACTGTGATTGGCTTTCAGGTCGAGCATATCGGCTTCGAGCAAAACCTTTTCTAAGAGTTTATCTACGTTGACGCCCTGTTTTGCAGCGATTTCCTGACTTTGATATTTTCCGCCCCATTCTTCGACCAGATAATTCATGTTTGCGAGTTGTTCGCGGATTTTGTCCGGATTTGCGCCCGGTTTGTCAATCTTATTTATAGCGAATATCATTGGAACGCCGGCAGCAACGGCATGATTGATAGCTTCGACCGTTTGCGGCATCACTGCGTCGTCGGCAGCAACGATGATTATAGCCACGTCGGTTATTTTTGCTCCGCGGGCGCGCATTGCGGTAAAAGCTTCGTGTCCGGGAGTATCGAGGAAAGTGATTCTGCGACCGTTTTCCAATTTCACGCTGTAAGCTCCGATATGTTGAGTTATACCGCCTGCTTCGCCTGCAATCACATTGGTTTTGCGGATATTGTCGAGCAAGGATGTTTTACCGTGGTCGACGTGTCCCATGACCGTAATTATAGGCGGACGTGGCGCTAAATCTTCCTCTTTGTCAAGTTCTTCCTCGATGCTGTCCTGCAGTTCGGCGGTTACAAATTCGACAGTATATCCAAATTCTTCCGCTACGAGCACTAAAGCCTCCGCATCAAGTCGCTGGTTGATAGAAACCATCAAACCAAGATTCATACACGCTCCAATAACTTTCACCACAGGAATATCCATCATTGTCGCCAGTTCGTTAACCGACACAAATTCTGTAACTTTAAGTATATTGCTTGCTATTTTTTGAAGTTCTTTCTCCTCTATAGCTTTTTGGCTGACGGCATCCCGTTTTTCGCGGCGATATTTGGAGCTTTTTGTCTTTCCTTTACCGGCGGTCAAACGGGCAAGAGTGTCTTTTACTTGACGTTGTACTGCCTCGTCGTCCACCTGACGGCGAACAGGTTTGAATCTGTTTCTGTTGTTGTTATTGTTGTTGTTGTAATTATTGTTGCCGCCGCCGGTGTTAGCGTTAGCGTTATTGGCATTGGCATTGTTGTTGTTGTTGTTGTTGTACCTGTTACCTCTATTATTGTTGTTGTATCTGTTACCGCTATTGTTTTGCCTGTCTCTGTGTTCCTTACGGGCATTTATTTCTGCAGCAACATTAACTTTAGTGTCCTTTTTTATTCTTTTTCGTTTCTTTCTGTTTTTATCTTTGTTCGTTTCGGAAGTTTTCTTGAACTGGTTCAAGTCTATTTTTCCGACAACATTTGGACCCGAAAGCTGTTCTACTTTAGTTTTGATAAATTCGGGTTCCACTCTTGGTTCCATGCCGGTAATGTCGGCAATTGTTTGATTTGCCTTATCCTGTACGACAGGTTTATCTTTCTGCGGATGAATTTGTTTGGCGGGTTCCTGTTTTTTATCGAACTTTTTCTTCTCTTTTTGGTGGATATTATCCTTTTGAGACTGGTGAATATTATCCTTTTGAGGACGATTATCTTTCTGAGAACGATTATCCCTCTGAGAACGATTATCTTTCTGGGAATGATTATCCTTCTGATTATTTTTATCTCTCGATTTGTCCTTGTCTTTATCCCGTTTTTTATCTCCTTGTTTATAAGGTTTCCCGACAGAATTGATATCTATTTTTTGAATAATTTTGGGTCCCTTCAATTCTTCGACACGCTGTTTAGCTGTGATTACTTCTTCGGGTTTCGGTTGCTCGACTTTTATGTTTACAGGCTCTTTCTCAACCTTTTCAACGGGCTTTACAGGTTTTGCCACCTCGGCGGCATGTTTAACCGGTTCGGCGTCTTTTGCCGGAGTTTGGGGTTCGGTTTTTTTATACGGCTTTCCTAACAATTGTTCTTCCGAAAGTTTGTCAATGATTTTTGGTCCGGGTAAATTGTCAATAACAATATCCACTGTATTCGATTTAATAAACACTTCTTTTTCTTCGGGTTCGTCATCATAGTCTTCTTCTTCGTCATCGTGTCTTTCGATATCCGAGACGGATACAGTTTCCGAAGTTACAGGTTTCCAACTGATTTTCATGGAAGCGACTTTCAAATCATGTTCGTTTCCAAACTCTGTTTTAACAAATGCATAGACATCTTCCGAAACTTTCCCATTGGGATTGGCTTCCACTTCAACGCCTTTTTTCTTTAAAAAATCAACCAAGGTTGATATTCCAATGTTAAATTCCTTAAGAATCTTACTTATTCTAATTCTGTCATTCACCATATTTAGTAGGAAAGCCTTAAATTTACTATGCTGTTTAATTTTGTGAAACAATTTGTTATTCAAATTCCGATTTAAGTATCGAAATCAACTCTTGAACAGTTTCCTCTTCGAGGTCTGTACGGCGCACTAATTCATTTACAGGAATTACCAACACATTTTTTGCCGTATCGCATCCAATGCTTTTCAATGTATCGATAATCCATGGTTCGATTTCGTCTGCAAATTCCTCAAGATTAACATCTTCCTCTTCCTCCACGGTATCGCGGTACACGTCGATTTCGTAACCGACAAGCTGGCTCGCAAGCCTGATATTCAACCCGCCTTTCCCTATCGCTAACGACACTTCGTTCGGTTTGAGGAAAACATCCGCCCGCTTAGTCGTTTCGTTTAACTTGATTGATGTGACTTTCGCAGGGTTCAACGACCGCTGTATAAACAGTTGCGAATTGGTTGTATAATTAATCACATCTATGTTTTCGTTACGCAGTTCTCTGACAATGGAATGGATACGCGAACCTTTCACTCCTACGCAAGCGCCAACAGGGTCGATACGGTCGTCGTACGATTCGACTGCGATTTTTGCCCGTTCGCCCGGCGCTCTGACTACTTTTTTGATTGTAATCAGCCCGTCGAATATTTCGGGAACTTCCTGTTCGAACAGACGTTCCAAAAACACCGGCGATGTTCGCGACAGAATTATCAACGGGGTGTTATTTCGCATTTCTACTTGCAGGACGATTGCTTTGACGGTATCGCCTTTTTTGAAAAAATCGCTCGGAATCTGTTCCTGCTTCGGCAAAATCAGTTCGTTACCCTCGTCGTCGATAACCAGCGTTTCTTTTTTCCATGCCTGATACACTTCTCCTACAACGATATCGCCTACGCGTTCGCGGTATTTGTTGAAGACATTCGCCTTTTCCAAATCCATTATTCTGCCCGCGAGGTTTTGCCGGAGCGCAAGTATCGCTCTTCGTCCGAAGGATTCTAATTTGACTTCTTCGGTTACTTCTTCTCCGACTTCATACGATTCGTCGATTTTTTTTGCTTCGGTAAGGGATATCTGTGTGTTCGTATCCTCTACTGTTTCAACAACTATACGATTTCGCCAGATTTCGAAATCTCCTTTGTCGATATTTATTATGATATCGAAATTTTTGTCGGAATCATACATTTTTGTTATCATCCCGCGAAACACGTCTTCGAGAACGCTCATCATTGTAGGCCTGTCTATATTTTTCAGGTCTTTAAATTCCGAAAAGGTATCTATAAGATTCATTTTGATATATTTTTATTTATTTCGTATAACATAATTTTTATTCTGTTTTTTACACTTTTATAACCAATTTAGTCGATTTAATCGAACTTATATCAATCAAATCGTTCAATTGAACTGTTATTTTCTTCTTTGTTTCGGGCGTTTTTTCTTTAACCGAATATTCGATTTCGATAAAGTCTTCTTCGACCCGTCGCAAAATTCCTTTCCGCTTTTCTCCCGACTTGCGGAGCACTTCCACTTCTTCGCCTATGTGCTTAATGTATTGACGCTTCTGTTTCAACGGCTCGCTCAATCCCGCCGAGTAGACCGTTATCTCAAAATCGTCTTCGCCATAGCCCTCCAATCCATTGTAGACAAACCTGTTAATATCCGCGCAATTATCAATGTCTACAACAGTGTCACTGTCTAAAACAATAGTAATAATGTTGTTGGGTTTTACATCAACATCTATAATAAACATGTCGCTTCCGGCAATGCTTTTTTCTACTAATTCTACCACTATCGTTCTATCAATCATAATCTTCCCAAAGAGAGAGGGGAGCAAACGCCCCCCTCTTTCGCGCTGCAAAGGTAATACTATTTATTGAATTACAAAAAATTTTGGTTATAAAAGGGGCTTTCAAATTGTCGCAAACCCGTCCTTTGCGTTATTTAATATTCTTTAAACAAAAACGTAACATCACTGTAACACGTAGGCTGTTCCTTTGCAAAAAATATGAACGATTAAATTGTTTTTTT
>JAIRLF010000309.1 GCA_031259655.1 Prevotellaceae bacterium | reverse complement strand
TGTTGATAAAATCAATAAAACTCTTTTTTCCATATCATTCATATTAATGTTACTTGTTTAATATTTTTTGCAAATATAATCTTTATTTTCTAATTCATTTGCAAATGTGTTAATATGACGCATTGATGTCCCTGTGGAATTTTGTTATTCATAACATCAGAACTCCTATACTACCCTCATTTACAGGTAAAAAAAACCGGTGTCTTGATTTTTATTTTACACATTTGGAAATTCGAAATTTTTATGTAATTTTGCCCCAAATAAACAAAGAAAATTATATGTATGTAAACAGATAAAACATTGATTAGAAACAATTAGCCTTTATTCTCGGATTGATTATGGAGAAAAATATTGTAATAAATAATAAATAATAAATAATAAATAATTATGAAACATATTTTTAGAAATTTCGTTTTCGTTTTAAAACGATTCAAAGCCTCGAGTATTTTGAATATCTTGGGCTTATCTGTGGCTTTTGCCGTGTTTTTTGTAATCATTGTCCAGACGCATTACGATTTCAGTTTCGACGGGAATTTCGAAAAGGCGGACAATATTTATTTGATTGGACAATATAATCCTCATCGCGACATCAGGCGGGTATTTACAAATACTCAGACGCCGAAAATGATTGCCGAAAAGTATCCTGAAGTAAAAAATTATTGCTTTATGTACGACAGTTGGTACAACACAGTAACATTTGACGTTCAGGACGAAGCAGGCAATAAGCATAAATATGAGGAATCGGTAACCCGCGCCAGCGAAGGTTTCTTAGAGATTTTCACTCCGAAAATAATCGCCGGCGATGCTCGTCAGGCTTTCACCGAACACAACAAAGCAATGCTGACAAAAAGTCTTGCACAGAAATTTTTCGGGAACGCCGATCCCTTAGGGAAAGTCATTTCATATCACAACAGTAATAATCCGATAACGATTGTCGCCGTATGCGAGGATTTTCCGGATAATTGCAGTCTGAGCAGCAAAATATATATGATGCAGTCTGAACATGTAGAAGGTGAATGGTCGTACACATCCTATCTCGAAATCGCCGATGGAGGTAGAGACAAAATTTTGAACAGTCTCAACAGCAATGAAGCATTCCGGGAAGAACAAGGCGAAAACCTTCAAGAAGAACAGGACAACGACAAATGGCTGTTCGAGTTGACGGCTTTGCGCGATATACATCTGAAATATCCTGCAAAAGGAAAAGGCAGTCTAACTACAACCGTTTCGCTGCTCGCCGTAGGAATATTGCTGTTGATTATTTCATACATCAATTTTGTCAACTTCACAGTTTCGATGGCTCCCGTCAGGCTGAAAAGTCTTAATATAAGGAGAATAATGGGCGAAAACACTTTGTTTCAGAAATTTTCCATTGCAATGGAATCCGTATTTATGTCCCTGCTTGCCGTTCTTATATCGATACTTTTCATTCATTACCTCAGTATAAGCGTTGTGAAAGAGTTTTTTCAGGCAAATATTTTATTGTCGGAAAATCTCGGACTATTTATGTTAATGGCGGGCTGGGGACTGATAATGGGTTTCGTCGCCGGCATATATCCTGCTTTATATTCTACGGCATTCAAACCGGCAATGGTTCTGAACGGTTCATTCTTAGTTTCGACAGGCAGCAAAATGTTGAAAAATACACTTATCGTCGTTCAATTTGTATCGGCAATTATTTTAGTGATTGTGGCAGGATTCATCAAAGTGCAGCACGACTATATGCAGGATAAATCATGGAAAACAAGAAAGGAAAATATTGTTCATATACCTTTGAACCAGCTAAATGAACCAAGGGTTTTTGAGTCCGAATTAAAGAAAAATCCGGATATTTTTGATGTTACATTCGCCGAATATCTTCCCGGCGCACCAAGAATGATGGGCTGGAATACCGGAATAGACGACACACCGGTGAACATGACCGTGTGGCCCGTACATGACAATTATTTACAGTTTTTCGGAATAAACATTGTCGAAGGCAGCAATTTTGAAAGAAGCGACATAAGTGCAAAAAGACACAAAATGATAGTAAACCAAACGCTGGTTAAAAAACATGGGTTTTCGAATGATATAATAGGCAAAGAAATAACTTTTTTTGGCAACAAGATAGAAATCATCGGGATAATGGAGGATTTTAATTTCGAATCATTGCGTGAACCTGTTCGTCCGATGTCTTTGATTATTGGTAGAAATTTCTCAAACAGAGTTTCAAAAATGTTTGTCAAAATCAACGGTCAAAATACCGCTAAAGCTCTTGAATACATTCGTGAGACATATAAACAGTTTAGCCGGGAAAATGAACCGATAGAGATTACTTATTTGGACGAAACGTTTAATCAACTGTATAAGCAGGAAAACAATCTCGCCAAACTGATTTCGATATTCGGACTGGTAACGATAATTGTTACCATCATGGGCGTTTACGGATTGACTTTATTCAATGTCAAGTCGAAACGCAAAACTATAGCTATTCACAAGATACACGGAGCTTCGATAATGGAAGTTATTACATTGTTGAACCGAGATTTTATAATACAGTTTGCGATTGCGTACATTGTCGCCGTCCCGCTAACGTATATTATTGTCAATCGCTGGCTCGAAAATTTCGCGTACAAAACTCCCATACACTGGTGGATATTCGTTGCAGGTGGCTTATTTGTGTTTATTATCACGGCATTAACGGTAAGCTGGCAAAGTTATAAAGCCGCTATTACCAATCCGGTCGACGGTATAAAAAATGGATAGATAGAAATTATTAAAAAGTACTGCTCAATTAAACTTTTAGTTTGTCTTGTTACTTCATTCTCCTTCGAGGTTCCTTCGAGGTTCCTTCGAGGATCCTCCGAGCTTCCTTCGAGCGCGCTATAAGTTTAATTCTTCAACAGTGATGTTACCGCGGGCGAGTCCGGTGCAGAGACTTCGATTTTATCGCCTTCGAGCGAATCGTTGTCTTGTGAAGCGACATACGTCCACATATTACCAATGCCTTGCGTAGCATATCCTTCTTCGACAAGCTATGGTTGTCGAAGGCTCGTCGAGGAACCCCCTCTACATAGGACAATGCTGTGGTCGTCGAGGGAGTAGAATAATATATGGAAGGCAGAATTTTTGTTTTGTTGGGATTTATGCCACCCCACTCCTCCGGCATCGCCCCACTCTTAACTCTTAGTTTTTAGTTCTTAACTAATTAAGGTGTTTGCCGAGAGTTTCTTCGAGCGTTTTGCCGTGCAGATTTTTTGCCACGATTTTACCTTCTTTGTCGAGCAGAAAGTTTGATGGTATAGCTCTAACTCCGTATAAAACAGCTGCCTCGTTACCCCATCCTTTGATATCGGAGACATGCAACCACTCGAGTTTATCGACGGCTATTGCTTCAATCCACTTATCTTTGTTACTGTCCAACGATACTCCCAAAATCGTGAATCCCTTATCTTTAAAAGCATGAAAAGCTTTAACCACATTCGGATTCTCCTGACGGCACGGACCGCACCACGAAGCCCAAAAATCGATTAACACATACTTGCCGCGTAAATCGGAAAGTTTCACCGGATTACCAACACTGTCGTTTTGAGTGAAATCGGGAGCTATGCTACCGACGCTTGTTTTTTTCCATCTCGCTATCTTTTCCTTTATTTCGTCGCCAAGTTCCGTTGCTTTCAGTTTGTCCGAGAACAAATCGAAGGCTTCCTGTGCCGCATCGCCCTCAGGAAAATAGCCGACAATCGAATTGAAAAGTGATGCGAGCGCATAATACGAGTCGGGTTTGGCTTTGATAAAATCTTTGGCAGACTCTTTTTCGACCTTCGATATTGAATCGGCTCGAGCTTCAAGCGCTTTAAGTTGAACGGCTTTGTCTTCGGGCGACAATGTTTCATTTTGCCGAAGCGTTCCCCATTCCTTGTATAACTCAGTCTCAAGCGTTCGCAAAGGTTTCACGATTTCGTTCCACTTTCCGGCATCGTTATTGATGGGAGAATTAACCACTGCATTTTTAATAGAATCGTTGCTTTTGAGCGTAATTTTTCCTTGCTCGATAAACAGTCTGATTCTGTCGTCAAGCGCTCGGGAGAAATTCGTTGCTGTGTTGTAATTGACAAGCAAAGTAGCCTGAAAAGGTTTGGTTACTTCGCCTTTAAACACAAACTTTCCATTTTTCACCACAGCCGAATCGCGCTGTTCTCCCGTTGCATTGCGCGACACGAGATACACCTTCACAGGGGCGTCGATACCGATTTCCCCTTTCAAAACGTATGCGTTTTCCGCAATCTTTTGTTCGCATCCAAACAAAACAATGCTCGCACACACTACCGTAAATAAATAAAATTTCTTCATCTTATATTTCAATTTAATTAATTATCAGAACATTATAGTGTATAATAAATTACCTTTGCCGATACAAAGATACGACAATAAATTACAGTGTGAAATACCATAATGATGGTATTTTAATTTTTTTTAATAAAAATACCATGTTATGCATAGTACCAAAAAATTTATATATCTTTGCATAAAATTTTAGTGTGTAATTTTTAATAAAATTTAGTATGAAACGAGTGATTTCAATGCATTTAGACGGTAGAATCTTCCAAATCGAGGAAGATGGATATGATGCTTTAGCCGGTATACTATCGCGTCATCCAAACATAAACGTAGAAAAACAGTTTGCCGACAAATTCGAGCAAAAATTAGTCGGCAATAAAACTGTTATTACCTATTTTGATGTGATAGAAATATCGTACAATCTTGGTTTTACGATAACAGATGCCCGGCGTGTCAAAAAATTGTACCGGCAACCCAAAGGCAAAATCCTTGCCGGCGTATGTTCGGGTTTAGGCGAATATTTCGACATCGACCCGGTGATTTTCAGGATTGTATTTGTAATATCTTTTGTCATGGCTGCCGTAGGTTTTTGGGTATATATTGTCATTTGGATTATTACACCCAAATACGAAGAATTGCTGTGAATCTTGAAAATGCAAGGGCGCAAATGCGGAAAGGGGTGCTCGAATACTGCATCCTTTCCGTGCTGTCCGACGGCGATGCATACGCTTCCGACATTATTAACCGCTTGAAAGAGGCAAAGATGATAGTGGTCGAAGGTACATTGTATCCCTTGTTGACACGACAGAAAAATGCGCAATTATTGTCATATCGTTGGGAAGAATCGACACAAGGACCCCCTCGAAAATACTATTCAATAACCGAAAAAGGTAAAGATTTTTTGAACAGTATGGATATTTCATGGCAGGAATTGGTCAATTCCGTGAATAAATTACGTATAAAATCAACATAAAATGAAACGGGTAGAAATTATTAGTATCAATGGCATTATCTTCGGTATCACCGATGATGCCTTTCACACTTTGAGCGATTATTTGGAATCGTTGTACAAATATTTCGAACACGAAGAAGGCGGTAACGAGATTGTTACAGATATCGAAGCGCGTATCGCCGAACTGTTAACCGAGAGGGCGGGCGGAACAGCTCAAACGATTACAAACAAAGATGTGTTGTGTGTAATCGAAACCCTTGGCGTTTTGGAAGATATCACAAATTCGGACAGCAGCGGCGAAGGCGGTAATAAACCTCCGTATAGCAATCCGAAAAAATATTCCAAACGGCTATATCGCGACCCCGACCACAGCGTTTTTGGCGGAGTATGCGCAGGTATTGCGGCTTGGCTGGAAATCAGCATTGTCGCCGTACGGCTGATTTTTGTTGTCTGTTTTTTGTTTTACGGAATTTCGATTATAGTCTACTTTTTGTTATTGATAATTATCCCTTTGGCGAAAACCACCGCGCAAAAACTTGAAATGCGCGGAGAACCAATCAATATCGGCAATATCGAAAGAAGTATCAAGGATAACATGACTTCGTCCGCTTCGTCCCGCCGATATACGGGCGAAACCGGTGGTATAAATAATTTGTTGAAAATCATTTATACAATTATTCGAGTCGCAGTTGGAATCGTATTGCTCAGTATAGGCATCAGCATGGCATTGTCGTTTTGCGGCATATCGCGCGATTTTCTTTTCGGATGGCGCTTCCTGCCGTTCAACGGATTTTTGCAGTATACCATTTTCGACTTGTCGTACAATACAATATTTATCGACTCGATTTTGTTTACGATATTGACGGTTGCCGCTTGTATATATTGGGGCGTCAAGGCAATAACAGGACATAAGGTGAAATATCCTCAAATACACGTTATTTTGTTGATAATCTATTTAATAATTTATTTCTCTTTTTGGGGGACGATTCTCGGGAATTTGTAGAAATTGTTGAGCATCCTGCAAAACGTCTACCGAAACAGTGTCCGTTAGAAGTGTCGCGCCTTTCAGGACATGACTCTTGCCCTTGTGGCGGCGGCAAGAAATATATGCACAAAAAAAGAAATTGCCTGAAAAAATCAGACAACTTCCCATTTTTTATAACTAAAATCTATTTACAAGGCAATATACTCACATCAATCAGGGCAATTCCTTCAACTAATATTTAATACCTTGTTTCGATGGTATATGTATCAATATACTCGCCAAATGAACCTGCCGATACCACCCATGTAATCGGGAATGTAAATGTTTCTGTAGCTTCATTGTAGTAATTGATATCAGTTTGCGAATAATAAGCCGAAATCATTCCATAGCTTGGGTGTACATACCCCGTTGGCAGATATATGTATGAACCCGAACTGTTTTTAGTACCCTGTATGGTAACTTTCGTTCCTTCCCATTTGAACAAAACATCGTAATCGGGCATCCAGCAGTCCGCCAAACGATACAACTCTGTGGACGGAGAATATTCCAGTGTTGCCGGCCACTCTTCTTCAAAAAATTCACTGGAGTAAACGCCTTCGGCAAATGGAGCAAAGTCTTCCTTTAATATATTCAGTGCAAGTGTCGAAAACTTGGCATCCTCATCATAAGGATTCGATTGATTTTCGTCAATATTCAATATCACCAAATATTTTTTCATCAGTTCAATATCGCCAATCGACAAATCAAATACCGTAGCGGTGTCGCCTGCGGCGAAAGAGACGGTTTGAGGTATCGAAAACGCGGCGTTTGCAGTGATTGTAATAGAGACAGTCAATGCATTATCCGACACTTCGCGAGCAATAGTAATTGGAGTGGAAACATCACTGATTCCTAATACTAATTGATCGTCTGTTTGTTCGGGAAAATACACGCGATTACTGTTTGGATTAGCTTCGGGTGAAGAGTCGCGAACAACTTCTTTCTCGCAGGAAATAAAAACATTTAAAGTTACAATTGTCAGGACAACTATTCCTATTTTATTTATAAATTTCATATTCATTACTATTAAAAATTAAAAAACAATTAATAAATTAATCGGTAGCGCCGTCGAGAAGATTTGCTCCATCGCCTTGTTTAGGCTGAGTTCCTCCTGTGTTATTTACCATACCGACGTTATTTGTTGTTTCGTTTTGAACAAAGCGCAACAACATCCATGGGTCGTCTGCAGCAATATTGAAACGATAGTCTTCGGGAACATTGGTGTCCGAATCGTTCGGATGATAACGCACTACGTTTTTGCCCAGACGCATTACGTCAGCCATGGCAAAACCTTCGCCCCACAATTCAATCCGGCGTTGCAGCCATACTTCGTCGCTAAAGGCGTCAATCGTAGTGGCAGTACTTGAATAAGACGGGTTTCGATATGTTTTCACAAAACCTTCCAGCATCTGTTTACCGTCCGCGAGGTTTCCGGCTTTAGCTGTAGCTTCGGCCTGTATCAATATCATTTCTTCCGCACGCATCATACACCAGTCGCCGTCATTATAGGTGCTGCCTGTACCGCTGCGTTGCCCGAACTTTACATTGGCATATTTTTCCAGAGGTTGCTTAACATCGGCAATAACGGCGGTCGCAATCTCCTGTCCGGTATAAGTAATTCCCTTGGCTTCATCCCGCCACGTAAGCCCATTAAGGTAAGGCGATGTTTGATTTTCGTCGAGCCACCATGCTCTACGCACATCGGTTGCCGGTATTTTTCGCCACAATAACACATTGATGCTTCTGTAAATACCTGCATAAGCGGTGTATGACTGTCCCGATAAGGAACCAAGCTGCGATGGCCATGACGCGTATGTGTCGCCTATTATATCTTGCGGTAAAAGCAATGCCCATATCCAGTTATGGTCGCTTGCATTATAGAAGCCGGGAGCAGTCAGTTCACCTATTGCATAAGGCGTATAACCTTTCAGAGCTGCGGCAGCGTCGTCCGCCGCTTTCGACCATTCTTCCATATAGAGATAAGCTCTTGCCCGCAAACCGTAAGCTACTTGCTGGTCAATGACGCTTTTGTCGGGACGTTCATATCCTTCCAAGTCTGCAATAGCGTCAGTCAAGTCGGCAATGATAAATTCATACAATTCGCTTAATGGAGCGCGCGGATTGTTTCGGGGGTCGACTCCGTCCTTGATTACAGGAACCGAAGGCTGGTCTTCATTTCCCTTATATTTGAACTGGAAATACGGAGCTAACGATAAATAAGAGAACGCGCGCAAAGCTTTTGCCTGTCCGCGTTTCGCTTTAAGTTCGCTGTTATCCGTATCATCGGGAACAGCCGCCAACACTTCCTGCGTAGCGTAAAGCACCCTGTAGAACAAACCTAAACGCATAGCAGGGTTGGCATAGGTTGGCGTACGGTCCGACCATTCGAGCGCAACCGAAAACCAGTCATAGCCCGAAACGATATTCACCATATCGGCGCTGTTCATATCCTGTCCCATAACAAGACATGGATAGCCGAAGTCGTCGGCGCGAGCGCTAGAACTTCCATAATAGCTGTATGTCTTACCTAAAATGGCATACATGCCGCTAACTGCGGCGTTAATTCTTTCCGGCAATGCTTCTACTGTGGCTTGAATTTGTTCATCATCCATTGTTCCTCCTTCAAAATGCAAGTCGAGATCACGACAGGAAGGAATGGATATTATTACCAATACCGTCATTGCCAATTTTGATATAAAACTTTTTACTTTCATATTTGTATCGTTTTAATTTATAATTAATTTATAATTAGAATGTAATAGAAATACCTCCCGAAACAACTTTCATCAGGCTGTAAACATAATTCCCCGATGAGGTAGAGATAGCCACACCTGTAGCGTTGGCGTTTTGTGATTGACGCGGGTCATAACCTTTACGGGCAGTGAAAAGCGCCAAATTATCGCCGGACACATATATCCGGAATTTGTCAATTTGCAGTTTCCTTGTTACTTTGGAAGGCAAAGTATACCCAAGCGTTAAATTATTCAGACTTAAATAATTTGAGCTCACTATCCATCGGCTGGAACTTGTCTGGTCGTGGTCGTCAGTGGTGTTGATTCGAGGAACATCGGTGTTTTTGTTTTCGGGCGTCCAAGCATTTAATATATCCTTATGCCAGTTTCGACCCATCTCTTTCCCTGTGTGCATCAATTCCTGATATGTGCCATCGTATGCTTTTCCGCCTAATTGATAAGCAAAATGCAAACCAAAATCAAATCCGTACACTTCGAGCGAAGTACCGAACCCTCCGTACCATTTCACACTGATATCGCCCAAGTCTGTTTGCTTGGCGTCGGCATAAGTGGCGGTTGTGTTACGGTCTCCGTTAGTTGGGTCGATGTAATACAAAGCCTCTCCGGTCGCCTCGTCAACTCCTGCATATTCTACCGTATATAACTGGTTGAGCGAACCGCCTTCTTTCAGAATGGATGTACTGCCTTTGATGCCGCCAACAGGGTCCGCTTCTGTTGGTTTGTAATTGTCGGGCAACTTGCGGATTTTGCTGTTGATGTTCGTTGCATTAGCAAAAACCGTCCATTTGATATCATTGGTTTTGAATATTTCGGCGTTTAATTCGATTTCTATACCATTATTAAATACGGAACCAATATTTTGAGGTTCGCTGGAATATCCTGCGCTGGGAGGCATCGGCACGTTGAACAGCATGTCGGAATTTAAACGGCTGAAATAATCTATCTCTCCGCTCAGTTTGCCGTCGAAAACAGAAAATTCGATTCCTGTGTTAAACAACTTTTGCGCTTCCCATGTTAACTCGGGATTTCCTTTCAAATAAAGTACTTTGGTGTATTCGCCGGTATCGCTGTTATACGAAATAGAATACAAATCGCGGAAAGCATAATAATTGCGTATCTGGTCGTTACCCTGTGTTCCGTAACTGATTTTGTACTTTAATTCATCGAGCCAGTCTTTTGTCCCGTCTAAAAACGACTCGTTGCTGATTAGCCATCCGGCGCCGATGCTGGCAAAAGTTCCCCAACGTTTGTCGGGCGCAAAACGCGAAGACCCTTCATAACGTATGGTTGCATTGAGGAAATACCGGTCTAAAAGGTCGTATTGTAACCGTCCGAAATAACCTTCGGTAGCAAAATGTTCGGACGAAGACAGGGCTTGAGAGCTAACAGGCTGCGTGCCGAACGCATTGTTTAATTCTCCGATAAACGGATTGTACAAATGGTCGTTAGACGCCGACAAATCCTGTTTCGTTAAAGAGAACGATTCGTATCCGGCAAGAGCTTCAACTTTGTGTTTACCGGCAAACGTCTTTTTATAATTAGCCAGATACTGTTGATTTAATGTAAACAAACGGTCATGACCTACTGCTACGTATCCTTGCGAACCGGTGCTCCCATAAAACGGATTGCTGAGGCTGTTGCTTCGAATATTGGCTGCTTCGGGCGAAATACGCGCGGTCAACGACAATCCTTCCACAGGCGTAAGCGTCAGATAAACATTCCCGTTGAAATGGTCGGTAATAGCTTTATTGCTATCCAGCAGCAAGTTGATGGCATGATTTCCACGGGGAGCCGAACCGGGACGTACAAAATTAGTACTCGTACCTGCATCGTAAATTTGATATCCACGACTGTCTTTTTTCAACGAACCGTCAGCATTACGCACATAGAACGGATAAATAGGAGCCATCCGGTTTGCATTTGAAAACACATTACCCGAACTTCCCCATGACGTTTGATAGCCCGGATTTTGATAATTAGAATTGGCATACGAAGCGGATAATCCAATTTTCATCCATTTTTTAGCCTGAGAATCAATTCTCCCACGAAGCGTATAACGTTCAAAACCGGAACCGTCTATCAAACCGGGGTCATCCAAATATCCTAATGAAACAAAAAATTGCGCCTGTTTGCCGCCGCCCTGTACCGACAAGTTGTATTCTTGACGCAAGTTATCGGTTTTAAGTGTCTCTTTTTCCCAGTTATCCGGAGTATAATAGTAATCTTCGTCTTTATAACCCAAAGTTGCATTAGGGTTTAATTTAAAGTTTGTGCCGATTATACGTTCTCCGGCAGGTACCGTATAAATTTGATACCCAACACCGGTTTGCGTCAAGAAATTAGCATCGGCATAAGCATAAGCTGTGGCTGCCGATTTCCCGCTGTAAATCTGGGAATTGTACAATGCCAAATAAGCGGTTTCGTAATACATGGCAGGATCGGTCATAACATTATAGTTCGGTACCCCGCGTCTCGAATTACCCCATTTGGATTCCAGATTAACTGATATTTTACCGGTTCCTTCTCCGCTTTTAGTCGTGATAAGCACAACCCCATTGGCGCCGCGAGCTCCGTAAATAGCCGTAGCCGAAGCGTCTTTCAATACCGACATTGATTCGATATCGTGCGGATTTAAAAGGTTCATCACGCTTCCGTCGTATGGCGCTCCGTCTACGATATATAAAGGAGTCGTACCACCGCTGATAGAACCGACGCCTCGAATACGGATTGTTGCTCCCGTACCGGGCTGTCCGCTTCCATTTACTACTTGCACGCCGGCGGCAGCTCCCTGTAACGCATTTGTTACGTTAGATGTCGAAATAGCCGCTATTTTGTCACCGTCGACAGATTTGACAGCTCCGACAATTGTGCTGCGCCTTTGTGTTCCGTACGCCACAACGACCACTTCATCCAAAGCCGACACATCAGGCTCCAAGATAATCTCCAGATACGGAGCTACGTCTACTTCTTTTGCTTCAAACCCGATGTAACTGACAACTATCACAGTTGCTGTTTCGGGAACATCAAGCGAAAATTTTCCTTCGGAATCGGTAAGAACTCCTATTGTTGTTCCTTTGACAACAACCGAAGCTCCTACAACAAGTTCTCCGGTATTGTCCTTAACCAGACCGGTTACCTGTTTGTTTTGTGCAAAAATCAACCCTGCGCTCATCAGAAAGCAAACTAACACGAGGGACGATTTTTTCACAAAATTCATCACTCCGGAAAAATTTCCGGA
>JAIRLF010000289.1 GCA_031259655.1 Prevotellaceae bacterium | reverse complement strand
CGGGCTTCCGGACAGTCAATTGAGTGAAAAGATTGGCTTACGCCGAACTAAAGTTTCGAAACTTTTTTTGCGTATATATTGCTATAGATTTGAACATTGTGAGTTTTCGGACAAATACTATATAATCA
Organism: Prevotellaceae bacterium; assembly: GCA_031259655.1. Lineage (GTDB taxonomy): Bacteria > Bacteroidota > Bacteroidia > Bacteroidales > UBA932 > JAIRLF01. The sequence continues at coordinate 7,295 of JAIRLF010000289.1, read as the reverse complement.
CGAATAGTAAACACCGTCATCATGCTGACTTCGTGTTTGTCGGCGAACTTGTTGTTCCAGTTCAGCGAACCTTCGCCATACAAGTAATGGGATTTGCAAGTTCTACTCTTTTTGTGGGAGTGGACAGATAATAAGAAGTGGTTGTTTTTTTTGAAAAAAAGTTTCATGCTCCCGAAAAAAATGCTTTATGCGGCGTTTTGTTAATCCTGTTAACGCTTACATCGCCAAATTATACGTCATGTGTGGCGCATAAATTTTCTTTTTCTATCTTTGTGTTATTAATTTTCGAAATATTGTTGAATTTTAAATTTGTAAAGCAATGAAAAAAAAGATTTTATATGGAACTATGAGGAATTTCTCTACTGTGTTTTTTATTGTCCTTGTCTTTGCTTGTAGCACAAAGCGACAGGCTGATACTGATTTAAAAGATGTAAAAATCTATAATATTGACCCTTTGGAAGGAAAATTTTTTCAATGGAATGATTTTATAGATAAGATTAAATTTATACAATTAGAAACGACGGAAAAATCTTTAATTGGCCAATTACACAAAGGAATTATAGATGAGGATGATATTTATATATTTGACCGAAGATTTCACAAACTTCTTAATTTTGATACCACAGGTAAATACATTAGAAATATAGGGTCAAGAGGAGGAGGTCCCGGTGAATTTTTAGAAATGAGAGATGTTTGTATTTCAAAATCTAATGTATACACATTAGATTATCAGAAAATCCATTCTTATGACAGAAAAAATGGCGTTTATCTTGAATCTTGGAGATTGGCTAATACAAGCGAGGAATTTAATCCTTCGAATTTTTTTATTTACGATAAAAATTCTTATTTTCTATGGTGCAGTAATCCTGATGCACGGGAGACTGATGGAAAATTTTATCGTATGAGGATGGCATATCAGGGAAAAATTAAATCGGAATATTTTAAGTATGAATATCCAACCTCCGAAGACCCCAGATTTTATCCTTGCAGTGATAATTCTGTTTATATAATGCCGGTTGATGGAGAATATGTGATTTATAAACTGACAAATGATTCTGTTTATGCTTCCTTTGCTATAAATTTCGGGAAATATGCTATTTCACCCCAAAAGGCAGATATATTAAGAAAGAGCAAAGAACAGAATGCTTATTTAAAAAGTGATTTTTACAAACGCATATTAAAAGTATTAGAAACAAATGATTATATATATTTTACATGTATTGGTCCCAAATCATATCCTTATGAAGGACTTATTAACAAAAAAACAGAAGAAATAACATTTGGTAAACAGGACCATACTAAAAGTCCACGTTTCTTTTTTTCCGATAGCGTTTTTTTGTATGGATATTATGAGCCTCATACTTTGATTGAACGAAAAAATAATGGGACTGATTTGAATATTTGTTTTGATGTCGTGTTTGACAGTTTGAATAATATCAGTATTGATGAAAATCCTGTTCTTGTTAAAGTCTTATTAAAATAATACGTTATCCGGAAACCGGATATTTTTTTGATTTACACCCTCGGCGACCACACAGCATTGTCTGGTGTAGAGACGCGAGGAGACGCAAAATATTGCGTCTCTACAAATCGACGCCCTCAACGACCACAACATTGTCCGATGTAGAGACGCCATATTTTGCGTCTCGACGACATTTTCGACGACGCCCTCAACGACCACAGCGTTGTCCAGTGTAGAGACGCAATATATTGCGTCTCCTCGACGATGTTTTCGACGATGTTTTCGACAATGTTTTCGACGACGTCCTCGACGACGCCATAATCTACGTGGACACTACAATAGTTATTTTTTGAGGGCTGCGCCTCCGGAGTGGAGGCTTAACTCTTAGTTCTTAGTTCTTAACTCTTAACTCTTAACTCTTAACTCCCCATTCCCCATTCCCCATTCCAAGTAAGGGTACAGTTTTTTCAGTTCGGTTTCTTTCGCATTCGTAGTTTCGACGAATTTCCTATACATATTTGTATTGGTATTTAGAGGACGGTGAGCGCGGGCGAGGTTTAGTTTTTCTATTTCATGCATAATTTTCATGTCCTGTTCGTCGAACATTGAGTAGACAAACACTTTACGGACATAATCAATTGCTGTTTCGGACAAGTGACACAAGTCTTTTTCGTAGAAGCGGTAATCTCTTAATTCGTCTAAAACAATCTCGAAAGCAGGAAAATAGAAACACCGGTTTGGAAAAAGGCAGGTCAACTTATCCACAGCCAGGATAAGGATAGACTTGCTGATTTGATTGTCGTGCGCTCCGTTTTTGAGATGCCGCACCGGACTGACCGAGAACAGTATTCTTATCTCCGGCAGCAACATTGTGAGAGTATCCACAAAACCGGCATATTGTTTCACAATATCGTCTACGGAAAGGCATTCGTGCACAAAATTTTCCGGCGGCAGTTTATGACAGTTTCCAACAACCGCACCCGAAGTTTTCGAGCGGAAAACATAAGCCGTCCCGAATGTAATAAACAGGTATTTACTGTCGTACAACATGCCGGAAGCGACAGACAATCGTCTGTTCATCTTTTCCAGCGTTCTCGACCTGTCGGTATCCGAAAACGAACTGTGAAAACAAAACGAAGACCATAGCTCGTTAAACTCAAACAAATCGTCGGATGACAGCAACTTTTTCGCGAGCAACATTTTCAGCCCCGCAAGAATAGACTCCGGATTATACAGGGCGCCAAAAGGGTTCACTTCGCAACGAAATCTCAACAATTTCATCGCCTCTCCTATATTGGTCGCAAAACATGAACCAAGCCAGACAGATGTATCTCTGTATGTTAGCCTGAAAGGGTAATCGGGAATCGCCACGGGAGTGAAAGCAAAACCGCTTTGCCGGATTTCTTTCACAGAACGGCTGTCCGAATGTTTGTTAATACTTTCTGCGCGCCCACGCATCTTTGATTCCGATTTTAATTAATTCGGCAGCCACATCTTTCGCTTCCGTCAATGTGCCGAAGTATCCTACAAAATACTTATATTTCCCGTCGACCAATTTATACTTGACGTCCAAACTGAGCGCTGTGGTTATTTTTATAAAATTGGGCTGTTTCAAATCCAGCGCTCCGCTTGATGCAATTTGAACGATGAATTCGCCATCGTTCATGGCGACAAAACCACTCGTCGTTTGCGTTTGTGTTGTTCGTTGAGGCTGTTGCGTTTGCGTTGTCTGTTGCGTTTGCGCAGCCTGTTGAGATTGTTGCGTTTGCGTTGTCCGTTGAGGCTGTTGCGTTTGCGCAGCCTGTTGCGGTTGCGTTGTCTGTTGCGTTTGCGTTGTCTGTTGCGGTTGTTGCGTTTGGGCAGGTACGTTTGTTTGCGACGTTCTTGATGTTTGCTGAGTTGAACCCGTTTTTGATACGCCTGTGCGTGTATTTGTTTGAGCGACAGGTTGTGTAACAGGGTTTGCGACTTTCAGGCGCGAGTATTCCAACTCCTTGGCGGCGTCGATTCTTGCTACCGTATATGAGATTCTGTTATTCTTCCGGCGTTCTTCCGACGAAATAGGGTTTCGTACCAGCGGGCTTTGGCGTCCCATGCCTTGCGCAGACACTATTTGAGCAGGATTTACTTTCTTCGACAACAGATAGTCTTTGACCGCATTAACTCTGTATTGCGAGAGATTTTTAGCCATCTCCGATTTATACGAGCCGTCCACATGTCCTTTGAGTTGTATCATGCAATGGGGATTTTGAATGAACATATTGGCAAGTTTGTCTAATTCCTTGTACGATTCCGTGAGGATATTGGGCTTGTCTTCCTGAAATTTCATGTTTGGAATGAGAATTTCCTTACCGATGTCGAATCGTTGCATGGCGAAATCCAAATCATGCCCGTTAGCTTTATTATATTCATATCGTTGCGCGTTGTTAGTCACGTGAACGTTTTTGTTGTCCCAGAAATATCCTTTCGGGTCAGTTCGTACAGTATAATCGGTGTTGCTTCTAAGTTCCGAAAACTTGTATATGCCGCTCGGGTCAACATTTGTAGTCTGTTGAACTATTCCGTCGGCTATCAATACTACGGTAACGTTTTCCAGAGGCTCCAAAGTATGAATATCGTACACTTTTCCCGAAATGACCGCAGCATTTCCCTGCAGGCTAAAATCAAGATTGACGCCGTTTTCTTTACTGAGCCGCGCGAACATGTCTCCGGGGCTTGTGAATGTCTTTTCGGAGGGAGAATATCCCGGCACCGAAGCTGTCAACCTGTATGTTGTGTTCGGGAGAACGGGAATGACAAAATCGCCGTTAGCGTCGGAAACAATTTTGTTTAACGATTTGTTTTCGATAAACAGTTCCAGCGAGACATTTGATATTGGCGCGCCTGTATTTGCGTCTTTTATCGCGCCCGCAATTGTGAGATTGCTCGGGAAACCGTCGAACCGGTATATGTCCGAACCCCGTTTCGGATTTCTTGAACTGACGAACAGACCTTCGGTTTTGTCGAGCCGTATAACCAAATTGTAATCGTCGGCGGTGGAATTAAACGGGACGCCGAGATTTATCGATTTTTCGAACCCCGAACTTGTGACTTTGGCGACATAAATATCCAGTCCGCCCATTCCGATTCTTCCGTCCGAAGCATAAAAGAAATAGCCGTCGGAGATGTGCGGATAGACTTCGTTTCCGGCGGTATTGATATTGTCGCCGGCGTTGACGGGCACGCTGTTCCATGTGTTCCCGAGTTTTTGGATATACCAGATATCGCTTTTGCCTTTGCCGCCGGGCATTGTCGATGTGAAATATATCCGGTCGCCTTCGGGAGTCATAAACGGATGTCCGACAGGTTCTCCCTGTGATAGGACTTCGATTTTTTCGTTCTTTATCCATTTATTATTGACTACATGCATCGAACAGATATACGCTCTTTTACCGTCCAGTCTTGTGTAATACGCTTGTCGCGAATAGGGGTCGTATAACATGATTCCGTCGTCCGAAAAATCTTTCATCTTGTTCAATTCCTGTATCTCATTAGAGCGGTTATAGCTGCCGCCGCTTCCTGTTACGAGCCATATCGAAGTTTTGGCAAGTCCTTCTTTAGTGTAATTTTTCTTCTCCTGTTTTTCGGGTATAACCCTGTCGGAATACTTGTTACTGCCGGATTCGTCATCATCTTCATCTTCTTCTTTTGACGATATGCTTTTTGTAGATGAATATATCAGCGCTTCGTTAAAATAACTCACTCCAAACTCGTTTTTTGATGAATTGATTCTATTGCTCAACGCTTCTATTGTGAACAGCGATAAATTTTGCTGATTTTCTTTTGCGAATTTGACGGAAGCGATTTTCATGGCAATGGAATTGTCGCCCGGATTTGCAAGACTGTACGATTCGTACGAGGATTTTGCTTCGTCCATTTTCCCAAGTTTAAGTTGGACGTCTCCAAGCATCAAATATGCCTCTGCCGACATATATCCCTGTTTTATTGCATCATTCAGGTTTCTTTCGGCTTTAGAAACATTGTTCAGCCGGTAATATGATATCCCTATTTTATACTTGTACAAGGCTCTTTCCGAAAGGCTTTCTTCCTTATCTAATGCTGCTTCGTACATAGTTATTGCATTAACATAATCACCGACGGCAAAATATTTATCCGCTTTTTTCGACTCCTTGTTTGCTGCACTCAAAACACTCGAAAATATTAATGACAATATAATAAACGTAATTCTCATTTCTTAATTTAACTTTATAGAATCGACCGCAAAATTAATAAAAATATTTTAACTGCTTAATATTTTAATCTGTTTTTAACAAAGATTATCTTATATCGGTTTTTTTTAACAATAAGTAAAGATTATTTTAATCGCATAAACAACAGTATACAACGGCATTACATGTACAGCTCGCTTATATGCATATTTTTTGTTTTTTGTATGTAAAAAACGACAAATATGAATAAAAACAGATTGCCGTAAAGTGAAAATCCGGATTTTTGACACTCCGGCAATTGTCGGAACGGAAATTAAAAACTAATTTTGCGCCGTTTTATAAACAGATGATTAGTGTTAATTCATGAATAAACAATTGAATAAATACCCTTGGGGCGATAACCGGCGGTTTAACAGTTATGCGGGATATTTCGGGAGAAAATTCGGCGGCAGAGTGCAGAAAGTCTCTATTGATGCGGGTTTTACATGTCCCAACAGAGACGGATTGCTGGGCAAAGGCGGATGTACTTACTGCAATAACGACAGTTTCAATCCCTCGTATTGTGTGCCACGCAAGTCTGTCGCCGAACAAATCGCAGAAGGAATAGAGTTTCATGCACGGCGCTATCGTCGCGCTGATAAGTTCATGGCTTACTTTCAGGCGTATTCGAATACGTATGCGCCTTTGGAACAGTTGTCGAAAATATATTCCGAAGCGTTGGAATATCCGGGCGTTGCAGGTTTGGTCATCGGTACGCGTCCCGATTGTGTTGATTCCGTCAAACTGGACTATCTCGCCGAACTGTCGGAAAAATACTATATCGCAATAGAATACGGGTTAGAATCGTGTTACGATAAGAGCTTGCAACGAATCAACCGTAAACACGATTTCGAATGTTCGCGCAAGGCTATCGAGGAAACGGCGAAGCGAGGAATTACAACCGGAGCGCACCTGATATTCGGACTGCCCGGCGAAACGGTGCAGGAAATGCTCGACGAAATCGATATTATCTCCGAACTGCCAATTAATTCCGTCAAATTCCATCAGTTGCAATTGCTGAAAAATACAAAAATCACAGAAGAATATATGCTCAATCCTTCCGATTTCCATGTCTTCGATGTGCCGGAATATATTGACTTTATGACCAAAATTGTCGAAAAACTCCGCCCGGATATTGTCGTCGAACGTATTGCGGGAGAAGTCCCTCCAAAATTCTTGGCTGTGCCTGCATGGTGTTCGCTACGTAATGACCGGCTACTCGCTCTTTTCGAAAAAAATCTCGAAATCAAAAATACATGGCAGGGGAGAAGGAGGAGTTAAGAGTTGTCTGCGAATTAATGTGAATTTCATAATTAATTAATTCAAGTTTTCCACCTTCGGAAAATGTGCAATTTTTATTAAGGGATTTTCTTTTTTGAAGGGTTCGATTTCCGCTCGTCCAACTTTCTGTTTTAAATATGCGGGATTTAATGCCTGCCGTATTGTTTTTATGTTTATGTTCATTTTTTTTCTTACAATGGTTATTAGTAGTTTTATGCTTATTTGTTTGTGTATCACTACTTTCCGATACAGAATTTCGAGAAAATATTCCCAAGAATCTCATCAGTAGATATTTCTCCGGTAAT
>JAIRLF010000244.1 GCA_031259655.1 Prevotellaceae bacterium | reverse complement strand
AAGTATGTTATTATAAAGTTTTTACATGAGTATTGACGACAAATAATTTATTAAAAAAGTACAGATGAAAAAGATATTAGCGTATATAGTAAGCATGATGGTTGTTACAGTCATAAATGCAGAGGGTTACACAATCCATTTTGCTGTCAAAGGCGAAAAAAACAAATCGGCGCTTCTTGTAATGCATTACGGCACAAATAAATATTCGATAGACACAGCTCAAATCGACAAAAAAGGAAACGCTGTGTTTACGGGCGAAAAACCGCTTGTTCCGGGCATGTATCTGATTGCAATCGAAGGAACGCAGATTCTCGATTTTTTAATCTCCGACACAATAAATCAGAAGTTTACCATTTCGGTGACAAAAGGCAAATATTTCGAAACGCTTGCGTTTAAAGATTCGCCCGAGAACGAAGTTTTTGCCGACTATTCCCGTTTCCTCCTCGAACGGCAAAAAAGAGAAAGCGAACTTGGCAACAAAATTTCGGGCGAGCAATCGTCCGAGTCGATAGATGACGAAATCAAAGCATGGGAAAAGCGGACGGAAGAAAAAGTAGCGGAAATCAAAGCGAAATTTCCGGGTTCTTTACTGGAATCGGTGGCAACAGCGATGAATCCTCTGCATCCCGACAAAAACGCTGTCCCCAAATCGGCGGACAGTGCAAGACGTTATTTGTACGAATTTTACAAAAATCATTATTGGGACCATCTCACTTTGACGGACAAACGCATGCAAAACACGCCGATACTCATTCCGGCAATAGATAATTATTTCAAAAATATGGTTTTACAGACGCCGGACAGTCTGGTGCGCGCCGTCGACCTGGTTTTGTCGAAAGCCGAAAGCGACAGCGCAATGATGAGATTTCTCACAGCGCATATTTTCAACAACTACGTGTCTTCGAAAATCATGGGGATGGAAAACGTTGTTGTTCACATCATCGACAATTACTATTTAGCGGGGAAAGCGCCAACTAAGGACGAAAAATTCATTAAACAAATCATCGAATATGCCGATAATCGAAGGGAAACATTGATTGGAAAACAAGGCAGCGACCTGAAAATGGAAACTATCACCGGAGGAGCCGAATCACTGTACGACATTGACGCTCCATATATTGTGGTCTGTTTCTACGAATCGACCTGCGATCATTGCAGGCAAGAAATTCCAAAGATATATAAAGTGTTCCAAACGTTTAAAGACAAGGGATTAGCAGGATTTTGCGTATTTACCCAAAAAGACAAAAATGAGTGGACGAAATTCGTATCCGAACACCAGTTAACGGACTGGATAAATGTCTGGGACCCAAAGAATGAGAGCAATTTCCGATTTGCTTACAGTGTATATTCCGTGCCGCAGGTGTATGTGTTAGACAAAAACAGGAAAATCGTAGGGCGCGGACTCGAAAGCCAGTCTTTATCCCAATTGCTGAACCATTTGATGAAAAATATAGATGCGAAACAGTAATGAGAAAAATTTTGAGTGCACTGATATGTTTGACGCTTGTATATGCCTGTTCTTCGAGTCGTCAATTTTCGCCGTCTCCCGAGGTTGCAGAAGAGAAAGCGGCTTACAATGCCGGCAATGCCGAAGTTCGCAATTCCGGAGATATAATCGAAAACACGGAAAATGAAAACACGGAAAATGAAAACAAACAAACGTCAACCACACAGTTTCTTACTTCTTCTATCGACGACTATTTCGACAATATCGTTCCGCAAATTCCGGACAGCATAATACACGCCCTCGATTCTACGCTCTCGAAAGTCGAAAACGATACGGCAACAATGAAATTCCTCACGCGGTATATTTTCAACAAATATCTCCGTCGTATCAACAGTAACGACAATATGAAGATGACGGGATTAGAAAATATTGTCATTCACATTATTGACAATTATTATGTGTCGGGAAAAGTGGATATCGACGACGCGGAATTTGTAGCCGAAATCGCCGAATATGCCAACAAAAACCGTGCAACTTTGATTGGGCAACAAGCCAAAAATCTGAAAATGGAAACAGTCAACGGGGGCGCCGAAGCGCTGTACGACATTGATTCTCCGTATATTTTGCTTTGTTTTTTCGATGCGTCCTGCGCTCATTGCCGGCACGAAATCCCCGAAATCTATAAAATTTTCAAAAAGTTTAAAAACAAAGGGCTATCGGGATTTTGCGTATATACCCGTGACGATAAAAAAGAATGGCTCGAATTTATAACCGAATATAAATTAACAGATTGGATAAATGCATGGGATCCGACAAACGAAAACGATTTCAGAATTGCTTACAGTCTATATTATATTCCTCAAGTGTATGTATTAGACAAAAATAAGAAAATCGTAGGGCACAGGCTGGAAAGTGCGTCCTTAGCCCAATTGTTGAATCAGATAATAAAAAATAAAGATAATCAATGAGTAAAATTTTAGTAACAGGAGGAACAGGATACATTGGTTCCCACACCGTAGTCGAACTTCAAAATAATGGTTATGAAGTAGTTGTTGTCGACAATCTCTCAAATTCTTCGATAGATGTACTCGATGGAATAGCCTCTATCACAGGAAAAAAACCGGCTTTCGAAAAGGTCGACTGTCAGGATAAACAGGCTTTGACTGAGGTTTTTAAGAAATATCCCGGAATAAAAGCGATAATCCATTTTGCCGCAAACAAGGCTGTTGGCGAATCGGTCGAAAAACCTCTGCTCTATTACAGAAATAACCTCGATTCGGTCTTGAATATCCTCGAACTGATGGGCGAACAAAACGCTTGTAACTTAGTGTTTTCTTCCTCTTGCACCGTTTATGGACAGCCGGATATCTTGCCCGTTACGGAAGACGCGCCCGTGAAACCGGCTACATCGCCCTACGGAAATACAAAACAGATTGCCGAAGAAATTATCCGTGACGCTATATATGCCGATAGTCGTCTGAAATGTATTGCCTTGCGATATTTCAACCCGGTCGGAGCTCATCCTTCCGCTGCTATCGGCGAACTGCCAAACGGCGTGCCGAACAACCTGATTCCATTTGTAACTCAGACTGCTATCGGCATACGCGAATGCTTGCGGGTTTTTGGCGACGACTATAATACTCCCGACGGCTCGGCTATTCGCGATTATATCTGGGTTGTCGATTTGGCAAAGGCTCATCTCATTGCCGTAGAACGTCTTTTGAATAATAAAAATAAACATGGAATAGAATTTTTCAATCTCGGAACAGGCAAAGGACTGTCCGTACTGGAAATACTCAATGTGTTCGAACAGGCTACAGGCGTGAAAGTCAATCGAAAAATCGTTGCCCGTCGCGAAGGCGACGTCGAAAAGGTATGGGCTGACCCTACTTTTGCAAACAACGAACTCGGCTGGAAAGCTGAAACGTCTACCGAAGAAATGCTCAAAACGGCTTGGGAATGGCAGAGGAAACTAAAAACTAAGAGTTAAGAACTAAAAACTAAGAGTTGGGCGATGCCGGCAAAAGAGAGTTAAAAACTAAGAGTTAAGAACTAAGAATTGGGCGATGCCAGCTGGAAATTAAGAAAGGCGGGATTTTAAATTCCCGCCTTTTGTATTAGTAAACTTTTTTCCTGTTAAATTACAGGATAATGAGATGCAAAGATACGTAATTTTTTAGAATTACGCTTTGTTTGTTCTAAGATACTTGAACAAATAATAGAACATTGCTTTTGTAGCCTTGGACATATTTCTGTTTTTTGACAGTAAAAGGCTGATTGTGGATTTATTGACATTCAACAATTTAACCAAGTCTTTAGCTTTCAATCCCAATTCTGTCATTTCGTGTTCGACGTCCGAAGCCGAAAAATGTTCTAATGAATTAAATGCAATTGGACGGATGTGCAATTTGATGTTTTCGGGGATTTTATTTGTAAACATTTCTTTTGCACGGGAAGCCAATTCTTTTGCCGACAGATAACTTTTATCCGGGTTTTCGGTTTGCCATACTTTCAAAATGATTTCGTTGTTATCGAACGAAAGAATTTGAAAGTAAATTCTTGCAAAACGTCTATAACTGAGTTCTGCCGCTTCGATGAATTCTAACTGTTTTTCAGTTAGAAAATTTAATAACTCTAATCCTTTCATAATTATATATATTGTTAAAAAAATATTTAAAAAAAAGGGGGGAGGGAGTGAATCGCCTCCCCTGTTTTTTACAATTCAATGACTTTTTTAGAAGTTAAATCGAAAATTGCGATTTGCCTGTTTTCGATTCCCCACTGAATTGCGTCTTCCGGATTGTCAAAAACCTTACTGCTATCGAAATAGTATTGTTGGTTTTTGTAGTTTTTCCAGCCGCCCATAATCCTGTCATGCTCAAGAGCGCCTTTTCAATAAACTCACAGTCCTATTCCAAGATTAATAAAGATATTCCGTCCTTTGCGGGGGATATTGTTCCAGTCCGCATAGGTAGAATAGTAAGCGTCGAGTGCATTTTCGACGCCCGATTTCAGGTTGAAGATGATTTTATTGATTTTAAAACCATAGCCAATAGACACATTTGCGGTTAGATAGTCTTTTGTTTCGTCTTCGCCGTATTCGGCGCTGAAATGTCTTTGACGGGACGCTCCCGAAACCGCTATTTCTGCCGAGAATCTGCCTTTTCCGAACGATAGCGACGACTCGTAACTCACGGGTGGAATCAGCGGCAAATTGTCTTTACGGTTGTCCTGTCCGCGACTGTACGATATGCGTCCGCTCCAGGTAAGATATTCGGGGAAAAGATATTTCAGCGAAAGACCGGCATTGAGCATCGACGCGTGGGGCAGATTTTCGTACACCTTTACTCCGGCGGCGCCGATGGTCATGGACGACAAATCGCTGTCGGGTTTACCGATGATGTAGTTTGTAAAATAGAAGTACGAGGCGGTTACCTTTACTATAAAAGGGCTTCGCGTCCATGCCGTTTCGACGTTTGTTTCGAGGGACGATTCCTGTTTCAGCGACGGATTTCCGAGATAATCGTAAACGTCGAAAGTGTTGAACAGGTAAAAGCCGTAAGCCTCGGATACCGAAGGCGGGCGGGCGCCGTAGCCTGCGCCGGCAGATATTTCCCAACCGCTGTAACGGAAGCGATAGCGTCCCGAGACATTGCCGGTAAACCTGTTTCTGTATGGAGTCATGACAGGGTAATATATTTGCAGCGTATTCAGTCCGAACTCGCTGTGAACGCCGTCACGCTGGAAAGAGCCTTTTGACGACAGTCGAACGGAATGCCGCTCGTCGAAACGGTATTCGTCCGCTACGAACAGACCTGTGTTAAGCGTACGGACGTCGGGCCAGGTAAGCATAAACATCGGATTTTCGGAAGGATTGGACGGATACATCGTCATTTCGGCATACGACCGGTTGTAGCAGGCGTCCAGGTTGAAAGCGTAACGATGTTTGCCGCTTTGTCCCTCGAGCAGGGAATAGAACCCGCCGGTACTGCTCGCGCCGGGCATGTCCATGTGAATCGTTACGTCGGGACGTCCGGAATCGTCCATGATGTGGACGATGTTGTTGAAATACAGTTTTGTTTCCCACTGTGCGAAAAGACGCGAAAGATTTTCGCGCCGGTAGCTGAGCGAAGAAATCAGACCTTCGGCAGTTTTCACATCCATGGCAAGAGCGGGATAACCGACGCCCGAAGCCCTGTCGTAGATAAACGCAGCTTCGATGGCGTGTTGTTTAGCGACGAGATATCCGAGGTTGGCGAAAAAGTTGTATTTTGCGAACTGCGAAAAAGCGATTTCGCGGTTTTCGCCGGCGCGGTAGTTATCGCTGTGGCGGTGGAAAAATCCCGAATTGACGTAAAACGTCGAATCCGAGAAGGCAAAATCTGTTCCGGCGCTCCGGTAGTTGCCGTTCGTTTCGTATCCGAGACCGGCGTTCACATCCCAGCCTTCGCAACAAAAGCCGACCTTGTTTAACTGTAAATCAAGACTTCCTCCGATGTTGTTCGAAGCGTTCGGGCTGGCTTCAAACCCCGAACCGATGTTTACCCTGCTCAAATTGACCGTCTCGACGTACGAAGTGACGGGGTCCATATTGTCGGTACAGGCGTGGAAAATCTTCATCCCGTCAACAGTTACGGAAATACGTTCGGCGGTCATGTTATTGACGGTCGGTTCCCATGCGTAGCTGCCGCGTTTAATCATATTCACCTTTTCGGCGGTCTGCAGATATTCTTCGACAGACGAAAAAGGTTTCGCCTGCCGGTCGCGGGCGACGCCGGTTTTCGCAACGACGACAATTTCGTCCAGACTGTACGATTTTGTCAGCGAATCCGGCGCAGGCTGTTGAGCGTCCATCCCCGGCGTCCGGCAGAGAAACCATAAAGATATGCATGCAATTCTTTTCATGCGCTAAAATTCAACTTCGAAATACAGGCTGCTTGCTTCCGTATCTTCGGCGACAGCGTTGCCGTACAGTGTGTCGCCCTGCCGATTCTGCAAAATCAGATTCAGTTTCCAGTAGCCGGTCATGGAGAAATTGACCGTCCCGCGATAGATTTTACGGGTAGCGTCCCAAGTCAAATCAACGTTGTTGGGCGATGAATGATTTTCCATGGAAGGCATGCGGGGGTCAAGCTTCAACTCGAAATTCTCGACTGCCGGATAAGTGTTTGCATCCTGTCGTTCGTGGATATACGCCGTTATCTCATTGCTTCCGATTTTCGGATTCTGCGGCTCGACAAGCGTAACGACATAACGTTTCTCGCTGCCGTCGACGGCGACAACCGACTGTATTACCCGACGTTGCGTCACGCCGTCGGGACGAAATACATTCCGTACTTCGATTTCTACATTCGAAACGCTGTCCGTCACATTGCCGACCGTATATTTAAGATTGTATAACCATTTGCCATCGTTCTGTCCCGAATACATCAAAAAAGAGTAATATGCTTCGTACAGAGCCTTGTCCTCGACTTTTGTGATTTCGGAACGCGGAGTGGAATGCTTCATCATACCCATATCCATTTCTGGAAAATGGGTTAATACGGCGTTGTCAATAAACTTTCCGTCCCTGTCGGTAACGGCAAAATATACTTTGGTATAACCAAGTTGCAAGCGTCCCGTTTCGTTGTAAAGCGTAACGCTGTAGAGGCTTCCGGGAG
>JAIRLF010000230.1 GCA_031259655.1 Prevotellaceae bacterium | reverse complement strand
TGCGCTTTGTAGTACAGGTACGAAAACTGCATCGCTTTACGGTTTTCGTCGTTCGACTGCACGGTGTAACTCTCGTGCAAGGCGATGTTTACCGCCTGTTCGATAGTCAGCGTCGTCTTCTGCTGCGCTTGCAGTTTCCCTAAAATCATCAATCCCAAAAAGGGTAAAATCAAATATAATTTCATTTATTTAAATAACGTTTTGCATTCCCATAGGCAAATAGTGTGCCAAACATGATAAAGTATTGATATAACGCTTTTAACGAAATTCGCTCAAATGTGTTTGGGTAATGTTTGGGTAAGTATTTACTCAATGAGTGTGTAATCTTTTACTCAAATCACGAAAAATGCCCGCGAAAATCCGCGCAGGAATCGGCGTATGTGATATGCCACTACAAGGCAATACACCGGCGTGCTCCGGCAGGGGCGTATCGCATACGTCCTCTGATATGTTTTTGGGAATAAAATTCAATTTGCAATTAATTCGTACTTTTGTGCCGCGTTATTTAGAATATAAGAAAGATGAATAAATTGTTTTCAAATATAAAAATCGCCGAATTACTCGGCATGTTATCAAGTAGTCGCCGCATAGCAATCGTTACGCACGTCAACCCCGACGGCGACGCAATCGGTTCAACAATCGGATGGAGCAATTTTTTGAAAGAAAGGGGGTTCAATCCGGTTATCATTGTCCCGAATCATTTTCCCGATTTCCTGAAGTGGATTAACTGTACGGAAAACATTTTTGTCCATTTCAACCAAAAAGACACATGCGAAAAACTCCTGAGAAACGCAGATTTACTGTTTTGTCTCGACTTCAACAAACTTTCGCGTCTGGATGCTCTCGGCGAATATATCATGACATTGAACGTCAAAAAAGTGTTGATAGACCATCATATTGGCGTCGAAGAAAAGGATTTCAATCTTGTGTTCTCCAAAACGCCGATAAGCAGTACTTGCGAACTTGTTTATCGCATAATATGGCAAATCACCAACAAAAATCGAGTGTCGCCGCAAATAGCCGAAGCTCTCTACGCCGGCATAATGACCGATACGGGCGCATTCGCGCACAGTTGTTCGTCCGAACTGTTCCGTATCGTCGCCGATTTGATGGAATGTGGCATCGACCGCGAAAAAATACACGCCTCAGTCTATAACAGCTTTTCCGTAAACCGAATGCGCCTGATGGGATACTGTATCTCGAAAATGGAAATCCTGCCCGAATATCGCACTGCATATATCACGCTCACAAAAGAAGAATTGGACAGATTCCGGTTCGAACCCGGCGACACCGAAGGCTTTGTTAATATACCGCTAAGCATCAAAGACGTCGTCTTGTCGGTATTCTTCACCGAAAGCAAAGACAACTATATCAAACTGTCGCTACGCTCGACCGGCGACTTTTCGGTGGACGCAATGGCGCGCAAATATTTCACCGGCGGAGGTCATAAAAATGCTTCCGGCGGGAAAAGTTTCGTCCCTCTAAACGAGACTGTCGCCTTTTTCAAATCCGTCTTGCCGGAATTTGAGGAGTTGAAAATAGAAAATTAACGGCTGTCGCCGGAAAATACGAAACTCTGGTTGCTTCGTGTCTTATAATGACGAACTTCGGGCTGCGCCCTTATAATGACGACCAAGCGTTGACAAGACTATGTCGAACTAAAGTTTCAAATTCGACGCCTTCGGCGTCATCAGCTACCAAATACAATGTGTGAAATGCGCGATTGATACTCCGGAGACTGAAAAATAATTTTTTGGTCAGCCGCAAACTGTTCGGCGATTGAAAAGAATTTTTATTACAGATAAAGCAAGGGTCAATATCTCGAATCTTTTAAATTGCCGTTGTACCACAACCATTAAAAAACCGGATACAACTCGCAGTAAATAATTCGTATTAATCTGTGGACGGCTCTTCTTTTTTCCACACAAGTTTTTTACCAAAACCAAGCCTGTTATCGGTAAATTTCGTGTAAGTTATCTCGATGACCCACACAGGCGTACCCGATAGCACAGCGAATGGAAAACGTTTGAGATAAGCAGTTAAGGCTACAGTTTTTAGACGTCCCGATGTTTCCGTCATTTTGCCGCAGAATTGCAGTCCCTGTATTTTTCCTATTGTTTCGGTTTCTAAAACGATGGAGCCTGCAACATACGGATTTTGGGCTACTTCTACGATGTGTCGCGTGTCTTTGTCGGAAGAGAAAACCAGACAAAACTCTTTCTCTAACAAAGCGTAGAACATGTTCGAACAGTACGGCGTCGAACCGGCGCATGTCGCCAAAGTCAGGACATGGTGGTTTTTAATAAACTCTATTACAGACGTCTCCGGTAACATATCCCTCACCATTTGCGCGATTGCAGTTTCAGCCGTGCGGCGCCTGTAAATATAGCTGCCACAATCACAAAATACATAATATCGCGTATATCTATAACGCCTCGGCTCATCGATTTATAATGCTCGTTTATGCCTAACGAGATGATAAAGGCGCCGGCGGATTTCAGCGGCGCCATCGAAGCTAAACCGTCGAATCCCGTGTATGCGAAAAAACACAAAGCCGCCGCAACAATAAATGCAACAATCTGGTTATCCGTCAACGAAGACGCAAATATCCCGATAGCAGCGTATGCCGCAGCAAGGAAAAACAATCCGGTGAATGCTCCCCATGTCCCGCCAATATCAATATTCCCTACCGGATTTCCGACGAAATATACCGCGGCAAAATATATCAGACAAGGAATCAGCGAAAACAGAATAAGCGTCACGGCGGCAAGATATTTCGCCGTCACCAACTGCATTTCGGACACAGGATGGGTCAACAGCAACTCAATCGTACCGGTTTTACGTTCTTCCGCAAAACTTCGCATCGTCGTTGCCGGCACAAGAAACAGGAAAACCCATGGAGCAATGAAAAACAAAGTGTCGATACTCGCGTAGCCGCCATCTAAAACATTGAACTCGCCCGGATTAATCCACATAAACCATCCCGTCAGCGCAAGAAATACAATTATTGCAATATATCCCGTCAGAGACGAAAAAAACATTCCTATTTCCTTTTTGTAAATGCTGTACATATTTTTCAGTTTTCTTATGCTATTCCGAAATACTTATTCAACAGCTCCTTCGCTGCTATAAACGATGAAATCTTGTCGGTGGCGACTTTATCTTCGTAGTTTTTCAACAACTTGCAGATATAAGGGTCTGAGTAAAAGTTGTTCTGCAAGGTTTCGTTAATCGTCTCGTACATCCAGAACTTTGTCTGTTCCTGACGGTTCGAGTGGAAAAAACCGTTGTTTTTCGTCATGGAGATATAATCGTTGATTGAAGCCCAAATCTCTTCCATCCCCGTTTTTTCCTTTGACGAAGTAGTCAACACCTTTGGAATCCATCCCGATGCGGTCGGAGGAAACAGATGCATCGCGCTTTGATACTGCGCTTTTGCCAATGTTGCTTTTTCGATATTGTTTCCGTCGGCTTTGTTGATGACAATCATGTTCGCCATTTCCATGATTCCCCTTTTGATACCCTGCAATTCGTCGCCTGCTCCCGAAATCATCAACAAAAGGAAAAAATCGACCATCGAATGTACGGCAGTTTCCGATTGCCCCACTCCGACGGTTTCGATGAAAATGGTGTCGAATCCGGCCGCTTCGCAAAGAATCACCGTTTCTCTTGTTTTGCGGGCGACGCCGCCGAGCGAACCGGCCGAAGGACTTGGTCGAATAAAAGCATTCGGGTCGCAACTAAGTTCTATCATCCGGGTTTTGTCGCCGAGAATGCTGCCTTTCGAGCGTTCGCTGCTCGGGTCGATAGCCAACACCGCAAGTTTATGTCCCCACGAAGTGATTTTTTTGCCGAAAGCTTCGATAAACGTGCTTTTTCCTGCGCCGGGCACTCCGGTTATCCCTATGCGAGAGGATTTTCCCGAATAAGGGAGGCATTTTTCTATTATCGCCTGCGCCATTGCGTGATGTTCATCTAAAAGACTTTCGACAAGAGTAATGGCTTTACTCAAAATTGGTATTCGACCTTCCAAAATCCCTTCGATATATTGTTCTACGGAGAGCGGTTTTTTCTTGTTTTTTCTGATTCGCGCTATAGCATTCGGGTTCACAAGAGGCGGTTGCTCTATTCCCGGATTCACTATCAATGCGCTTTTATCTAATAAATTATCCATTCTTTGTTTTATTCTTGCAGACGGCAAAATTAATAAAATTATATAAACTGAACATTTAGGGATGTTTTTTTAGGGTGTGTTATTTTATCAACAAATTACAGTTTCAATTTTTTATGTAAATTTGAGCCGTAAATAAAAATATCTTGATTATGATTAAGTATGTCAGACACACATTATTATTAGCGGCATTAGTATCCTTTTCCATTGGATTATATGCCCAAAACACAAAAGGAACTGAATATATCGAGCAGATTGATTCCGTGAGAATGCGGATAACACTTTCGACATTAGCCTCCGACGCGTTCGAAGGCAGGGGAACAGGCAAACAGGGCGGCGAAATTGCTCAGGAATATATCGTCGCTTATTTAGATTCCTGCGGCGTCGAAACAGGTAATAACGGCTCATATTACCAGAACATTAACCACCTCAAAAGTTTCAATGGCGCCAGACGGAAATTTACAGTCGACGGCATTGATTATCCCAACGATTATAAATACGTAAACCAGTATCGACATGATACCATACTCGAAATCACCGAAATCATATTCGTTGCTGCGGGAACGGACATCGACAGCATTAAACTTGATGAGATTGAGAACAAAACAGTAATGAAACAGGGCGATACTCCATCCGGTTACATTGACAGTCGAAATCCAAAGACCGTCATCAGTATTATTCCCGATTTCAAGCCCGCATCTCCGACAATATCCGAAAGAACCCATTTCATTCCGCCCGAGAGCAAACATAAATACGAGAACGTAAGTATCAGCGTCGATTTGGCTGATAAACTTCTTAAATCCACAGGAAAAACATTAAAAGAAATCACCGGCGAGGTCGAAAAAAACGGGAAATCTCAAATATTTACCCTGAAAACCTCAGCCGAAATTCATGGCAATGTGATATTTCGGAAAACGAAAGTAAGCAATATTCTCGGAATCATCGAAGGCGCGGAGCTTAAAAATGAATACATTGTCCTGTCGGCGCATCACGACCACGTGGGAATAATCAACGAAAAAATCTACAACGGCGCCGACGACAACGCTTCGGGCGTGTCGAGCGTGCTCGAAATAGCGCGTTTGATGGCAAAAGCGAAAAAAGAGAACAGAGTACCGCGCCGTTCCGTGCTGATTCTGTTCCCTGCCGCAGAAGAAAAAGGACTTGTCGGCTCGAACTATTACGTTAATAATCCCGTATTTCCGTTGAACGAGGTTAAAGCCTGCATCAATGTCGATATGCTCGGACGCATCGACAGCAAACACAAATCAACTGACGGCGGTTATATCTATATCGTAAACGATGAAAAAACAAACGGAAATTTACTCGAAACTGCCGAAAAATCAAACGTCGATAATATCATTCTTAATACAAATGACCTTAATTCGCTGTTCAACCGTTCCGACCACTATAATTTCGCCAGACATAATATTCCCGCAGTATTGCTGACAAGCGGCTTGCACAACGACTATCATACTCCAAGAGACAGAGTGGAACTTATTGATTTCGACGCAATGTGGAAACGTAGCAGATTCATTTTCGCGCTGATATGGAATTTGGCAACGGAAGATTAGACTTTAGTATTGTTGATTTTAGATTTACGATTTTAGATTGGGCTGACGCAAACCAAATCGTATTGTTGATTTTAGACTTACGATTTTAGATTGGGCTGACGCAAACCAAATCGTATTGTTGATTTTAGATTTACGATTTTAGATTGGGCTGACGCAAACCAAATCGTATTGTTGATTTTAGACTTACGATTTTAGATTGGCGCAGATTCAATTGTCGTATTATGAGGGAGCAGATGACGCCGGAGTCCGAACT
>JAIRLF010000207.1 GCA_031259655.1 Prevotellaceae bacterium | reverse complement strand
ACACACTTGGTTCGTCCGGTTTTGGTATACGGCGACAACTCTTCCCTAATGCCACGGAGCTATTATCTCATGGCTGGATACGGGATTCCATTAGAAAATCCGGAGTTCGAAATAAAGCCATCAGTGTTGATTATGACAGATTTGCGAAGCGCTCTTTACTCTGTAAGTTCATTACTTTTCTATCGCAACAAGTTTTGGCTTGGTATGGATTACAGATATAAAAGTTCGTTAGGACTGCTTGCCGGCATGAATTTATTTCCTGAACTCAGAGTAGGATATTCCTACAGCTACAATACCTCATTATTAAGCAGGTATGGTGGAAGTAATCACGAAATTATGTTGACATACAGATTTTCGGTGTATTTTGATAAAGGAAAACAGAAATATAAAAGTATAAGATATTTATAAAATTATGAACATGAAGAGAATAGTAACTTTATTTGCAGTTGTTCTTTTTGTAACCTCATGCGGAAACAAGGGCGGCGTAGGTGGAAAAGGCTCAAGAAGAGGATTTGAGGCTCCACCCGAAAACATGGTTCTCGTCCCAAAAGGTTCATTCGAAATGGGCTCGAACGACGAAGATTTCGTGTGGGCGATGAATGCCCCCCTGAAACGTCGGACAACCGACCAGTTTTATATGGACCAAACCGAGACAACTAATTTGGCATACAGAACATTTGTGTATTGGACTGCCGATTCGATAGCCCGTCGAATGCTGGCAGCTAAAGACATCGAGGGTTTTGCGAAAGTGACAGACGAAGAGGACGATGTAGACCCAAATGAAATCCCTCTCAATTACAGGACAGCGATTCATCTTTCTCCAAAACAGCGTAATTTTGAAGAACATACCGAAGTTCTTAACGACGACGGATTTTTCTATTCGAAACAGGAAGCCTTAGGGCAAAAACGAGTTATAGATGTACGGTATTTGAGATACAAATACAGATACTTCGATTTACATCAAGCGGCAAAAACACGCTGGGTCATGGAAGAAAATTCCGACGGTTCGGTAACAGGGCATTATGACGGGAAAATAGTGAACGCCGACGGAGAGACGGTGGATGTTATAGACCGAAGTTCGTTCATGAGAGAAGAAAATGTCCCGATTTATCCCGATACTTTAGTGTGGATACGCGACTTTTTCAATTCCTACAACGACCCTTACGCAAAAGCATATTTCTGGCATCCGGCATACGATTATTATCCTGTTGTCGGCGTATCGTGGAGGCAAGCCTCGGCATTTTGTCACTGGCGCACCTATCATGCAAACGAAAAACGATACAGAAATCAGTATCCATCGCAAGAATACCGCTTACCGATGGAAGTAGAATACGAATATGCGGCAAGAGGCGGGCTCGAAGGCGGGCTTTATCCGTGGGGAAGCATGTATAACGCCAACAGCAGCGGCTGTTTCCTTGCAAACTTCAAACCGCAGAGAGGCGACTACGCAATCGACGGGTTCACCCGTACATCTCCCGTCGCTCAATACGAACCGAACGATTTCGGTCTGTATGATATGGCAGGCAACGTTTCGGAATGGATAAACGACGCTTATGACGAAAATGCATACGAGACTACGCACGATTTGGTTCCGACATATCACCGGCAGATTACCAAAAAAGATAAAGCGAGCAAAAAACGCAAGGTCGTCAGAGGCGGTTCATGGAAAGATGTTTCGTACTTCCTGCAAACAGGAGCAAGAGACTATAATTATATGGACAGTACACATTCGTATATCGGTTTTCGTACTGTTAAAGACGCCGCTATAGGCAGCAGTCGACCAAAATAAATTGACAGATAAACAGATAATAAACATAAATAATAACATATTAATAAATTAACGATTATGAGTTTTTTTGAATCTAAAATTTTTAAACGCATCTTAGCCTTGGCTTATGGCTGGGGAGCGGCAGTGGTTATTGCAGGAGCCTTATTCAAACTTATGCACTGGACAGGAGCAGGTATAATGTTAACTACAGGAATGACTGTGGAAGCTGTAATATTCTTCCTCTCGGCATTCGAACCTCTTCCAAAAGAGTATCATTGGGATACGGTTTTCCCCGAATTGTCGGGAAACGACGAGATTATTCCCGACAACAGAAGTCTTGCCCGTCAGCGTCCGCAAATCGGAAGCGGCAACGTAAATTTCGATTTTAATATAGACCAGGCGACTACGGATGATTTGAAGGAGAATGTCCGGAAGTTTTCGGATTCGATGAATCAAATGTCGGAGTTGTCGCATTTGGTGTCGGCATCCTCGGATTTGGCAGGAAAAATGTATTCGACTTCGGGTACAATTGTTGCTATAGGCGAATCGGCAAACGCATTGTCGGAATCGTACAGCAGAGGTTCGCAGGTTATACAACAGCTTAACGAACAGTCGAAAGCCGGATTGGAGCAAATACATTCGGGATACGAATATTATCGCGGACAGTTGGAAACATTGGGACGCACAATGGGCGCGCTCAACTCTTCCTACGAATTGTATTTGCAGGAAGCTAACAAAGTGCAGAACGATTATGTCGTCTTGCATAACGAAGTTCAACAATTGGCAGGTAATATCAACGTTTCGATAAACGAAACACAGAAATTAGGCGTCCAAATGACAAGTCTAAACAATAATGTGGAAAATCTGAACTCCATTTATGGAAGTATGTTGACTGCAGTAAATTCGGTGTTGAATAAATAAAAAAGTTATAAAATATGGCTGGAGGAAAACAAACACCGAGGCAAAAGATGATCAATATGATGTATTTAGTGTTGACTGCAATGTTGGCGCTGAATGTGTCGGCTGAAATTGTGGATGCTTTTGCTAAAATTGAGCGAGGTCTGGATCAGACTGTTATCATTACCGACGATAAAAATGATAACACTTTGAAGTTTTTTGAAGGCGCTGTTGCCGAATTGGGACAAAAAGCAGTGGAATGGAGGGATAAAGCCAAAATAACAAGGGATAAGACCAGAGAACTGAAAGATTATGTACAGGAACTGAAAATAGAGTTAATCAAAACAGCCGAAGGTGACGAGACTGCTGCTGTGAGAGATGGCAGAATATATGCCGACAGTATAAAGAAAATGGATGACCTTAATGTGGCTAATCAAGTTTTGTTGGGCGTAAGCAGTAACGGAAAAGCGTATGACCTCCATAAAAAAGTCCTGGAGTATCGAGATTTTCTCTCAAAAAATATAATCGGCGATAACGCGGATATTGAATCGTTTATTAACGACTTGCTGGATTTTTCGAATCCCAAAAAAGGCGTAACCGACGTTAGAGACTGGGAAACGTTTACTTTCAACAGCACTCCTTTGATTTCGGCGATTGCTCTGTTGAGTAAAATACAGGTGGACGTCCTGAACTGCGAAAGCTATGTGCTGGAGTATTTGCGGACACGCATTGGTAAGGACGACCTCAAAATCTCGAATGTCGAAGCGGCAGTAAGCAATCCTAACGGAATGATTCTTAAAGGTTCGTCGGGCGAAGCGGAAGTGTTTCTGGTTGCCTTCGACGAATCGATACAGGCTGAAGCGCATTTCGGAGGAAGAACGGTTCCGATGAGAGGCGGCAGAGCAAAAATTCCTTTCTCCGGTACGAATATCGGTCCAAACGCTGTCGCGGGAAGTATTACATACCGTAATGCTTCGGGCGAAACGGAAAGAAGAAGTTTCAAGTTCGAATACCATGTCATTGAGCCCTCGCTGGCTATTTCGCCAACCAAAATGAACGTGTTCTATTTGGGCGTCGACAATCCGGTTGATGTTTCGGTCTCGGGAGTGCCCCAAAAAGACATCGATATCAACATTAGTAACGGGACAATAACAGCCACCGGACAAGCCGGAGTATATATTGTAAAACCGGCATCCATAGGCAAATGCAATATATCTGTGTCGGCAATGGTGAACGATGAAAAAAGAAATATGGGCACAAAAGAGTATCGGGTGAAACGCGTTCCCGACCCCGAACCTTCGCTGCACAACATAACAGGCAAAACGGTTACAAGAAGCCAGTTGAGTTCGGTTCAGGGTGTTGTGGCGACAATGCGAGATTTTGATTTCGATTTGTCTTTCAGGGTGCTTTCGTTTGATGTCGAAGTGATTCAGGGTGGATATCTTAATTCCGCATCCTCGAATAGCAACAAATTCACCGCCGAACAACAAAAATTGATGACGGGCGCAAAAGTTGGGTCCCGAATTTTTATTACGAATATAAAGGCTAAAGCAGACACAAAAGACGCTGATGTCAGAAATTTGCCTAATATAGATTATACAGTTAGTGGTTAAACAAAAAAAGATTTTATATGAAAAAGATTTTATTTTTTAACATGTTGTTAATGTTTTTCTTCTCTTATGTTTCTCTTGCTCAGGAACAAGATGTCGAAACAGAAGAAGAGGAACAATGGGAACCGATGGTACCCAAAACGGATATTTTCGACAAAAAAATAGTGGAAGAAAAGAAACCTATTGAGTATGCCGAAATTAAGGAGGAAGATGTATTGTGGTCGCAATTTATCTGGAGAATTGTGGACTGTAGAGAAAAATTGAACTTCCATATATATTATCCTACAGAGGATATTCTTAATAAAAAAAGTCTCGCTCAGGCATTGATAGATGGCGTCCGAAGCGGAAAAGTTCAGGCGTATGGCGACGAAAATTTCACAACGAAAGTCACTTTAACAAAAGTGATGGAACGTTTGGGAGCCGCCGACAGAGAAATCGAGGAGGAAAGTATGGATGCCCCGGGAGAAATGATTAAACGAACACAAAAAGGATTTGTGAACTGGCGATTGGTGAGAGAATTTAAGATTAAGGAAAAATGGTTCTTTGACAAAAAACATTCGAAATTAGATGTACGCATTATCGCTATATGCCCTGTCAAAGTGTTCAAAAAAGGTCCTTCGGGAAATGATGTCGAAGCAACCGGAAACGATACGGACTTGGTGAGAGAAGAACTGTTCTGGGTCTATTTCCCCGAAGCAAGACGCGTGTTGGCTAATACTACCTGCCATACAGGTAAAAATCAACAGGCAAATATTTCGTTCGACGATGTTTTTTTCAAGAGATATTTCTCGTCGCGTATTGTTCAAGCTGCGAATGTCAACGACTTAACGATTTCGGAATATACCCGCGGCGGTCTCGAAGCAATACTCGAATCGGAAAGAATCAAATACGAAATGCTTAAATTAGAAAGCGATTTTTGGAGCTATTAACCATAATTAATGATTTGAAAATTTTCAATCGATAAAAAATGTTATTAGTTATTGTGTTATTAAAAAACGACCCGGAAATATTTTACGGGTCGTTTGTTTTATGCGAAAACTTTTGATTATTAATCCGAAATGTCGATTAGAGCCATCAATGCCCTAAAACAGTGTGTTTTTGGACAAATACTATAACAGACGATGTGACAGACGCGGTCCATGGGCTGCGTCTCTGGTGATGGGGGACTTAGTTCTTAGTTTTCAGCCGGCGTCAGCCACTCTTAGTTCTTAGTTCTTAACTCTTAACTAAAAAAGTATGTCTGTTGTTTTTTACGTTCGTAGTTTGATTTTGCGACGTAGACTGTTTCGCCGGAATAAGGGTCTTTACCGGTATAGAAGATTGTCGAAGCCAAAGTCATAGGCGTTGGCGTGAAGCTTTGTACCTGTTCGAGTTTGTATCCCATTCGCGACATGAGGACGGCGAGTTGTTTCATGTCATTTTCTTTGCAATGAGGCAATCCGGAAATGAAATACGGTATCAGTTGTTTTTTATAGCCGCACTGTCGGTTCAGTTTGTCGAACTCCGATTTCAGTTTCACGAAAAGCTCGAACGGCGGTTTCCGTACCGACCTTAACACTTCGCCGGACGTATGTTCCGGAGCAACCTTCAGTCGTCCCGAAACATGGCGTTTCATTACCGTTTCGAAATATCTCTTGCCTGTTTCGTCGATAAATCCATTGTTGTTTAGAAACATATCGTATCGTATTCCGCTACCTATCGACACCATTTTCACTTTCGGATGTTTACGCACAGTCGAATACAAATCCAGCAAAGGGGCATGGTTCACATTCAAGTTGGCGCATATTTTCGGGAACAGACACGAGGCGCGTTTGCAGGCAATGCAGGCGCGTTTATTTTTGCCTCCCATGCGGTACATGTTCGCTGCCGGACCGCCCAAGTCGGATATATGACCTTTGAAATCGGGCATGTTCACCACCTTTTCCACTTCGTCGAGAATAGATTTTTCCGACCTGCTTGCGATAAATTTCCCCTGATGGGCGGATATAGTACAAAAACTGCATCCGCCAAAACAACCTCTGTGTATGTTGATTGAGTGTTTAATCATTTCGTAGGCGGGAACAGTTTTACCGCTGTAACGCGGATGTGGCAAGCGAGTGTAAGGCAAATCGTAGACTTCGTCGATTTCCTCCGTATCCATGACAGGCTCGGGCGGATTTACCACTATGGTCGCGTCCCCGCAATTTTCCAATAACCTTTTGGCTGCATAAGCGTTAGATTCCGTTTCGATGATTTTGAAATTTTCGCCGAATTTATCTTTATCTTTGAGACATTGCTCGTAAGAATGCAGGAATATGGAATTTGCGGCAAACTGGTTCGCCGTTTCACGCGGAACGGCGAAGGCTATCTGCGGGAGAGTCTGTATTGCATCCCTGTTTCCTTCCATAAGATTGTCGGCAAGAGCGATAATAGTTTTTTCGCCCTGTCCGTAGACAAGATAATCGGCGCCGGAATCAATCAGCACCGAAGGTTTCAGAGCGTCATCCCAAAAATCGTAATGAGTGAGCCGTCTGAGCGAAGCCTCGATTCCTCCGATAACGACAGGAATATCGGGATATAATGTTTTGAGAATCTGCGAATATACCGTAACAGCACGGTCGGGACGGGCGTTTGCTCTTCCGTCGGGAGTATAAGCGTCGTTGCTTCGCGTGCGTTTGTTAGCAGTGTAACGGTTCACCATGCTATCCATCACTCCGGCATTGACGGCAAAGAAGAGTTTCGGCGTTCCAAGTTTCTTGAAATCACGGAGGTCGTCCTGCCAATTCGGTTGTGGAACGATAGCCACTTTCAAGCCTCGATTTTCGAGAACCCGCGCGATGACGGCAGTCCCGAAAGCCGGATGGTCGATGTATGCGTCGCCTGAGAAAAATATCACATCTGCCTGTTCCCAGCCCAGATAATCCATTTCTTTTTTGGAAGTGGGAAGATGACCGGACGGCAAAGTATCACTCATAACTCATCACTCACTTTAACGCTTCCGAACCGCCGACAATATCAATCAGTTCGCCGGTAATTGCGGACTGTCGCACTTTGTTGTATTGCGTACTGAGTTCGCCGAGTAAATCGTTTGCGTTGTCGGTAGCCGCCTGCATTGCCGAGGAGCGCGCTGCGTATTCCGCCACCAACGATTCCAAAAACGTCTCATAGAAAGCCAGTTTCACGACCTGAGGCGCAAGAACATTTACAAGAGTTTTCCTGTCCGGTTCCATTATATAATCGGGATACGAATCTTTACGAATGTCTCCGTTTGTCATCGGCAGGAGTTTTTTCTCCAAGATATATTGTGTCAGAATGTTTTTAAACCGATTGTATATCATCACAACTTCATCGATTTCCCGATTCAGATACATAGTCAAAACTTTTTCGGCAATTTCCGATACTTGTGTATAGGATTGATGGTCGTATATATCGGATGGAACATTTTCGAGTTCGATGTCTCTGTTATGCGAAAATCCGTCGTAAACCTTTTTGCCAATGGTATATAAGGAGACATTATACGATTTTTCGCGGTATCTGTCTATCGTTTCCACAGTTTTCTTGATAACATTAGTATTGAATGCACCACACAAACCGGTATTCGATGAAAACGAAACGATTAAGACCTTTTTGGCATCGGTATTCTCCGTCATCAGCGGAATATTTGTTTCCGGCAGAGAATTGATAATGTCGTAAAATGTTGATAATATACTGTTTTTGTAATGCAAAAAAGAATTTAACGAACCTTGCGCTTTATGCAGTTTAGCGGAAGATATCATTCTGTTCACGTCCGTTATTTTCAGGGTTGCCGAAACGGAATTAATTCTTCCTCTTATTTCTTTTAATGAAGGCATTTACTGTTGATATTTATTGTTTTAACAAGAAATTAAAGTCTTCGTCGCGTTCGACTTCTATGGGTTTTTGCCCGCCTCGGAACACTCTGACGGGTTTATTCCCGATAAGGCTTAGCGTCCCGTCTTCGTATACGAAAATGCAGCCTTCTCTCAATCCGGCGACATATCTGTCGGGATTGGCGGCAATGTACTCTTCGATGCGTTGCTCTCGCGTTTCGCCGGCATGTCCCTGAGGGTGAGCGTCGAGATAGTGCGGATTTATCTGAAACGGTATCAGGTCGAAAGCCTCGAAACTTTTGGGTTCGACTATGGGCATGTCGTTTGTAGTACAGATAGTTGGACAAGCCATGTTCGAGCCGGCGCTCCAGCCGAGGTATGGCGTCCCGCTACGGACTTTTTCTCTGACCGCAGCCGTAATCCCCGATTCCTGAACATATTTCAGTAAATGGAAAGTGTTTCCTCCGCCAACAACAATCGCTTGAGCCGCCCGCACTGCCGCAACAGGGTCTTCTTCGCGATGTATTCCTTTGATTTTTATCCCAAATTCGTCGAACCGCTGCTGAACTTTGTCTACATAAGCGTCGTACGAAAAAGTTACAGCCGCATAAGGCACAAAAAGCGCTTCTTTAACATTGTCGTTCGCGAGAAAAACTTCGATGTGTTTTTTCGGATAATCCAGATACGCTTCGCCCGGATTTGTGGAGTTACTTATTAATAATAATCTCATTATATATCAGTTTACAAATAATTGTCGCCGCGAAGTTAAGAAGTTTTTTTGATATGGACGATTTTTTAGAGTTAAGAACTTAGAGTTAAGAGTTAAGAGTGGCTGACGCCTGGGGTGGCATAAATCACACAACAAAATAAAAAATCCACCTTCCATACGGCAGGGTGAATGTTGTACGCCAAGACGTTACATGCAACGTCTCGGCGTAGATTATGGCGTTGTTGTGTGGATTGTCGAAAGTGTCGATTCGTAGAGACGCAATATTTTGCGTCTCCATGATTGCGTCTCCATGATTGCGTCTCCATGATTGCGTCTCCATGATTGCGTCTCCATGGATTGCGTCTCCATGATTGCGTCTCCATGATTGCGTCTCCATGATTGCGTCTCCAAATATAACAGACGCGGTGACAGACGATGTGACAGTCGTCGAGGAGACGCAATATATTGCGTCTCTACACCAGACAATGCTGTGGTCGCCGAGGGTGTCGAATTTCTACTTTGCCCGTCAGGGCATTCATATCAATAGAAATATTTAATTTTTCGTTTTTAATTTAATAAAAATCTTGTTTGAGCCTAAGTGTTCGGAAACGAAAGGAACGGCGGGCGGCGTCGGGGCTTTTACTCCATTATGGAGGAAGAAATCGCCTGTGAATGTTATTATTTCGTCCCATAATCCGAGTTCGATAAAGCTATTTAGCAAAGTTGTGCCTCCTTCGACTATCAGTGATTGTATCTTTTTG
Organism: Prevotellaceae bacterium; assembly: GCA_031259655.1. Lineage (GTDB taxonomy): Bacteria > Bacteroidota > Bacteroidia > Bacteroidales > UBA932 > JAIRLF01. Next base: position 1,639 of record JAIRLF010000207.1, on the reverse strand, counting down.
TCGTATAAGATTTTGATAATATGAGTTAAGTCGGTGCAAGGAATAACTTCGGTATTGTTTCCGTAATTCGTTTCACTGTTTGTCGCAAACACAATCGACTGCGCTTCGTTATTGAAAATCTTATATTTGTGATTCAGTATACCACGACGGTCGATAGTTATGCGAAGAGGGTTTTTACCGTACCAGCAACGGTTTGTCAGATTCGGATTGTCCATGACGATTGTGTTTGTTCCGACCATTATTGCCTGATATTGGTTTCGCCAATGATGGTCGACAATTTGAGTCAGATTGTTCGAAATCTTTATTGGAGGAATGCCGGGTGTTTTTCGGTCGGAATCGATGAAGCCGTCAGGTGTTTGCGCCCATTTCAGCAGGATATACGGACGTTTTTTTTCGTGATAGGCGTAGAAAAATTTGTTTAACCGGCGGGCTTCGTTTTCCAAAATTCCCACATCGGTGACCACGCCGGCGTTGTTAAGCGCTTTGATTCCTTTACCGTTGATTTTCGAGGATGTGTCTAAAGCTGCCACAACGACATGAGGAATGCCTGCGGATATTATTTTTTCGGTGCATGGCGGCGTCTTGCCGAAATGGCAACAAGGCTCGAGATTGACGTACAGGGTACACTTTTTCAGTATTTCGGGGTCGTTGACTTTCGATATGGCGTCCGGTTCGGCATGTGGAGCGCCGTAGAACGCATGTTTGCCTTCGGCGATTATCGTCCCGTCGCAGCTTAACACCGCGCCAACCATGGGATTGGGATACGTCAGACCTTCGGCGGACGAGGCTAATTCGAGGCATCGACGCATGTATAATTCAGATATGTCGTTCATTGCTGTCATTGATAAATTCTTCGTCTAAATTCGCTGCATATAATTGCCGTTGCCGTGGCGACGTTCAACGATTCCGCAGCATTGTTCACAAAAGCGGGAATCGATAATTTCCGCGAAACTAATCCGGCTATCTCCGGCGAAATTCCTTTGCCCTCGTTACCCATTACAGCGATTCCGTTGCCGGAGAGTTCCGCCGTATAGATGTTTTCTCCTTCGAGGAAAGTTCCGTAGATGAGATTTTTTTCGTTTGCCGATTTTAGAAACGCATACAAATCGGTGTAAACAACCTTGATTCTCGTGAGCGAACCCATTGTAGCCTGCACAGTCTTGGGTCCGTATGCGTCGGCGGTGAATAGAGAGCAAACGATGTAATTGATTCCGAACCAATCGGCTAAACGTATTATTGTCCCGAGATTTCCGGGGTCTTGAATATCGTCCAAAGCAAGGAGCAACTCGTTATTCGGAAGCGCGTCGATTTCGACCGACGGAGTTTCGACAAGAGCTAAAACCGTAGACGCTGTTTTCAGATTGCTGATTTGCTGCATCTCCGATGATGTTATTTGAGTAATATCCGGATGTTGAACCGGAAAACCATATTCACAAGTGCAGTATATTTTACGCACTTTGAACGAAGATGCGAGAAATTCCGACACGGATTTTTCGCCTTCGACAACAAAAAGACGCTCTTTGTCGCGATATTTTTTGACCGCTAACGAGTTGATACGTTTCTTTTCCTGTTTACTTATGTTTCCCACAATTTTTTATCAAATTTCAGGGGACAAAAGTAAAGAAAAATTCTTTAACGC
>JAIRLF010000136.1 GCA_031259655.1 Prevotellaceae bacterium | reverse complement strand
GAATAAGTGTTGTACAATGTGCTGAAAAACTTGCGTTTCGCCTCGTCCATTCCTTCGATATTGAATTTGAGATTGTCCCAGGGCGATGCGTTGGTAATCATATACCAGCGCAACACGTCAGAGCCATATTTTTCGATAACTTCAAATGGGTCAATGGCGTTGCCCAGACGTTTCGACATTTTATTGCCGTTTTTATCGAGTACAAGTCCGTTGGAGACAACGTTTTTGAACGAAACATTATCGAAAACCATTGTTGCGATTGCGTGCAGCGTGAAAAACCATCCTCTTGTCTGGTCTACTCCTTCGGCAATGAAATCGGCGGGAAATATTTCTCCGGAATCAAGAGCATCCTTATTTTCAAACGGATAATGTGCCTGAGCATAAGGCATTGCCCCGCTATCGAACCATACGTCGATAAGGTCGATTTCGCGGTACATTTTTTGTCCCGAATCGGAAACCAGCACAATATTATCGACATAAGGTCTGTGGAGGTCGATTTTATTGTAGTTTTCTTCCGTATAATCGCCGGGGATAAAGCCTTCGAACGGGTTTTTGTCAATAAATCCGGCATTTATCGACTTTTCGATTTCGGCAATAAATTCCTCCATTGAGCCGATACATTTTTCTTCGCTTTTATCTTCTGTACGCCAGACAGGTAGTGGAGTTCCCCAATAGCGGCTGCGGCTGAGATTCCAGTCTTGAAGATTTTCGAGCCATTTGCCGAACCGTCCTGTTCCGGTGCTTTCGGGTTTCCAGTTGATAGTGTTATTCAGTTCAATCATTCTTTCGCGTGCGGCGGTCGACTTGATGAACCAACTGTCTAATGGATAGTATAATATTGGTTTATCGGTACGCCAACAATGGGGATAATTATGTATCTGTTTTTCGATTTTAAACGCTAAATTTTGCTGTTTAAGCATCAGCGATAGTTCCAAATCCAGCGACATGTCGTCTTCCGTAAGATTCGGGTCATAAGCGTTTTTGACAAACCGTCCGGCAAATTCGCCGTATAATTCTGTGTTTACACTGTTTTTAACGAAATCGTCATCAAGGTCTTCCAAAAGGAAATATTTTCCTGTCAGGTCAACCATCGGGCGGCGGTTTCCGGCTTTGTCAATCAGCATCAAAGGCGGGACATTGTTTGCCTTTGCAACACGGTCGTCGTCAGCGCCGAAAGTGGGGGCGATATGCACTATTCCCGTACCGTCTTCTGTCGTAACGAAGTCGCCAAGAATGACTTTGAACGCTCCTTCTCCCGGATTTACCCAGGGAATAAGCTGCTCGTATTTTATTCCGGCAAGTTCTTTTCCTTTACATTTTCCTGAAACTTTGAACGGAACAAGTTTATCACCCTGTTTATAACTGTCGAAATCAGCGTTTTCAGCTTTTTTATTGAAATGTGCATACAGCAGAGGCTCGCTCAAAACGGCATACATCGGCGCTCCGGTATACGGATTAAACGTCTGTACGGCAACATAATCTATCTCCGGACCAACTGCTAAAGCCGTATTCGACGACAGCGTCCATGGAGTGGTCGTCCATGCAAGGAAATAGGTATCCTGACTAACATTGGTATTCAGGATTTTGTTAATGTTTTCAATATTATCTCTACTTATTTTGAACTGCGCAATGCAGGTGGTATCTTTGACGTCCCTGTAACATCCGGGTTGATTCAACTCATGCGAACTCAAGCCCGTACCCGCAGCCGGCGAATATGGCTGTATTGTGTAACCTTTGTACAGAAGCTTCTTGTTATACAGTTGTTTCAATAGCCACCAAAGCGTTTCGATATACCGGTTGTCGTAAGTTATATACGGAGCGTCCATATCAACCCAATAACCCATTTTGCGGGTAAGTTCCTCCCATTCTTTGGTATATTTCATTACATCCTTCCGACAGGCGGCGTTATAATCTTCGATGCTTATCTTTTTACCAATATCTTCCTTTGTGATTCCCAACGCTTTTTCGACACTAAGTTCGACGGGTAACCCATGCGTATCCCATCCGGCTTTGCGATTGACCAAATAACCTTTCATCGTTTTGTAACGACAGAAGATGTCCTTGATAGAGCGCGCAATAACGTGATGAATACCGGGCATGCCATTTGCCGAAGGCGGTCCTTCGTAGAAAACAAAAGCGCGCGCGCCGGCTCTTTCTTCCAAACTTTTGCGAAAAATATCGTTTTTATCCCATTCCGCTAAAACATCTTTGTTTATTTGAGACAAGTTAAACTCCTTGTATTCTCGAAACTTTGCCATTTTTTAATAGTCTGCTTACTAATTTTATACGTTCTAATTCAGCCGGCAAAATTAATACTTTTATTTTATTCCGGTAATTTTGATTGAAAAACGGGTGTATTCCAAATTGTCGCAACCCTGCACAATGTCCTGAAGCGCCTTGGTATGCTCATCCTTCGCTCGTCCTCAAAATAAGATTAGCCATTTTTAATTCTCATTTCGTTTCGTTATTTTTTCGGTACGTGTCGAGATGTACGAATAAATTGCCGGTACGAC
>JAIRLF010000059.1 GCA_031259655.1 Prevotellaceae bacterium | reverse complement strand
GAAAAAAAACGCGTTTTACAGCAAATTTTGCAGACAGTTTTTCCTTTTTTACCGACCCGTCTCAAAAAGTAATGAAAGGGCGGGGATATGTTCGCAATGACAATGCGACAATTTGAATTGTTAAATCGACGTAGTCAAATGCACCCCATCACCAAGTATTACTATATCATGAATCACTTATATGAATGATAAGAGATGAGATAGTTAAATACTTAACAAAAAACAAAAGTTAAAGAACATCCGGCGTCAGCCAACTCTTAGTTTTTAATTTTTAGTTTTTAACTCTCCCGAAACGAATAATATGAAAAAAAGATATATCTTTGCATCCGGTATAAAAATGTTATAAACTTAATAAAATAGTGTGAATGAAAATATTATTAGCAACTCAAAAACCGTTTTCGTCTGTTGCGGTTAATCAATTAAAAGAAATTGCCAAGGCGGAACACGAATTGGTTCTTCTCGAAAAATACAAAGAACAATCCAGCTTGGAAGAGGCTGTTAAAGACGTGGACGCCTTGATTGTCCGTTCCGACAAAGTTACAGCAGACGTAATAAATGCGGCGGCAAACTTAAAAATCGTTGTACGCGCCGGAGCCGGATACGACAATGTTGACATACAATCGTGTAGCGCCAAAAACATTGTAGTGATGAATACTCCCGGGCAGAACTCGAACGCTGTTGCCGAACTCTCTCTCGGCTTGATGATTTATCTTGTCCGCAATACCTTTTTGCCCGGAACGGGAAGCGAACTGAAAGGTAAAAAACTCGGGATACATGCTTATGGAAATGTCGGCAAATTAGTCGCCGGTCTGGCTAAAGGTTTCGGTATGGAAGTATCTGCTTTTGACCCTTTTGTTGCCGACAGCGTCCTGCTTGCCGATGGCGTAACTCCTTTGAAATCCGCCGGTGAACTTTATTCGGGTAACGATATCATTTCCATAAATATTCCGGCTATTCCATCTACCATTAAATCAATAAATAAAGACATATTCGACAATTTGAAAAGCAACGTCATATTGATTAATACCGCTCGCAAGGAAATTATCGACGAAGTTGATTTACTGAATGCAATGAGAAAAAATCATGGTATAAAATACGGCACGGATGTGATGCCCGATTGTCACGAAAAAATGAAAGAATTTGGAACAAGATATTTCTCTACGCCAAAGAAAATGGGTGCAGAAACAGAAGAAGCTAATATCAACGCAGCCGTAGCAGCTTTGAATCAAATAATTGACTATTTCAAAACAGGTAACGAAAAATTCCGTGTAAACAGATAGTCGCCTTAATTTGCCGGATATATAATATAATATAAGGTATGATAGATGAAAAAAATACTTGTCACCGGAGCCAACGGGCAGCTTGGCAGCGAATTAAAAAAACTGTCGAAGAACGAACAGTTTGATTTTGTTTTTACTGACGTAGCCGAATTAGATATAACGGATATTCGGGAGTGTATGGCATTTTTCGACAAAATCAAACCGCATTTTGTCATCAATTGTGCGGCATATACTGCTGTAGATAAGGCAGAATCGGATAAACTGCTTGCATGGAAAGTAAACGTCGATGCAGTGAAAAATCTGGTAATATCAAGTTCAATATCCGATTCGTATCTGATTCAAATATCTACCGATTATGTTTTCGACGGGAAGTCGTCGACGCCTTACGTAGAACGTGATTTAACGCATCCGCAATCGGAATACGGTCGAAGTAAGGCGGTTGCCGAAGTGGAAGCGTTAAGTTATCCCAAATCTTTAGTTATAAGGACTTCGTGGCTGTATTCGACTTTTGGAAACAATTTTGTCAAAACAATGCTTCGCTTGGGAAAAGAACGCGAATCTCTCAACGTTGTCTTCGACCAAATTGGAACTCCCACGTATGCAGAGGATTTGGCGGCGGCAATACTTCGGATTATCGGCAAAATCGCTTCGAAAGAGAAAGATTTTGTCGCCGGAATTTTTCACTACAGCAACGAAGGCGTATGCAGTTGGTACGATTTCGCTTGCGCTATAATGAAACTTGGCTGTTTGAACTGCAAAGTATATCCCATAGAAACAGCAGATTATCCTACTCCGGCGAAACGCCCGGAATTTGCTGTCCTAAACAAGACAAAGATAAAATCGGTCTATGGAATCGACATTAGTCACTGGCGCTCAAGTCTTGAGAGAATGATTGATTCGTTGAACCAAACGGAAACAACGGAATGATAAACAGAAAGTATTATCATAAGAATAATCACTATCTACCAAAATCGCTAATCATTGTCTTTCCATAATGAACTTTGAACGTTCTCGGAAATCGCGGCAGACTTTCGCGAGTTGCGCCGGTTTGTTGCACGTGATGCGGCAGACTTTCGCGAGTTGCGCCGGTCTGTTGCACGTGATGCGACAAGTTGTCCCGTTTATGGGAAGGTCTGTTGCAGGCGCTACGACAGTCTCCACATAGATTATTGCGTTGTTATCTTGTCGATGGCGTCGTCGAAAATGTCGCCGATGGTGTCGCCGATGAGACGCAATATATTGCGTCTCTCTACACCGGACAATGCTGTGGTCGCCGAGGGCGTCGTCGAAAATGTCGTCGAGGAGACGCAAAATATTGCGTCTCTACATCGGACAATGTTGTGGTCGTTGATGGCGTCGATTTGTAGAGACGCAATATTTTGCGTCTCCACGGCGTCCTCTACACCGGACAATGTTGTGGTCGTCGATGGCGTCGATTTGTAGAGACGCAATATTTTGCGTCTCCACGGCGTCTCTACACCGGACGCGCCACCGAACTGTCGCCGCCTTCTTCGGCGGTAAGGATTCTGTTTTTATTACGCATTAGTTTTTAATTCGTTAGCGAGTTCTATTGCCTTATTCAGAGCGCCCAGTTTGCTATTAACTTCGGCGAGTTCATTTTCGGGTTTCGATTTCGAGACTATGCCTGCTCCCGCCTGAAAGTAAAGAGTATTGTTGTAACTCACAAACGTTCGGATTGTTATTGCCTGGTTCAGATTTCCGTCGAAACCGATGTGTCCGATACAGCCGCCGTAAATCCCTCTTGGATGTCGTTCTATCCGGTTGATTAATTGCATTGCACGCACTTTCGGCGCTCCGGAAAGCGTTCCCGCCGGAAAAGTATCCGCAAACAAAGCGATACGGTTCACATCGGGAGATATTTCGCCACACACGCGTGACACCATGTGAATTACGTGCGAATAGAACTGTATTTCTTTATAAGATTTCACGTAGACGTTTTTCGAATTACGGCTGAGGTCGTTACGCGCCAAATCGACAAGCATCACATGTTCGGCGTTCTCTTTCGGGTCTTCGAGCAGGATTTTAGCTAATTCGGCGTCTTTTTCGTCGTTACCTGTACGGGGAATAGTGCCGGCTATGGGGTCGATAGTGGCGATATTTCCTGCAACTTTGATGTGCGTTTCGGGCGACGAGCCGAATATCCGGTACGAGCCAAAGTCGAAATAGAAAAGATAGGGCGAAGGATTTATCGAACGTAAAGCCCTGTAAACCTTGAAATCGTCTCCTGTAAAACGCTGTTCGAAACGTCGCGAAAGAACAATCTGGAACACATCTCCGCGCATGCAATGTTTGATGCCCTGCCCAACCATCGCCTTATAATCGTCGTCGGAAATCGACGAAGTGACTTCGCCCTGCGAAGCGAAATCGTAAATCGGGAAATTGCGACTGTCTATAGTCGAAATCAACTCGTCCATACGGCTTTGCTGTCCTTCCGTCAGATTTTCGGTTATACTCATTTCGTCGCGCAAGTGGTTGATTGCAATCACAAAACGGTAGAGAATGTATTTCATTTCCGGCAACGAATCGGGAGAAGATTCTATATCTATATTTTCCAGATATTTAACCGTATCGTAGGCAGTATATCCGAAAAATCCGTTTTCGCCGTTATTTTCTCCGGAGATATCGAAGCTCTTCACAAAATCGTTCAATTGAAGTTGCAAATTGCAGTTGGAGAGCGAATTTTCAACAATATGCCCACCGGGGTATTGCATAATGACTTTACCATTGACGACAGAAAAGGATGCAACAGGTTCAACCCCTATAAACGAAAAACTGTTGTCTGCCGAATGATAATCGGAACTTTCGAGCAGCGCCGACTGCGGCGACATATCTCTTACTTTCAGGTAAATGCTCACCGGAGTCTGTAAATCGGCGAGTAACTTTCTACTTGTAACTGTTATTTTTGTATTCATATACTTTATTTACTTTATTTTATTTACGATTTTAGATTTACGATTTTAGATTGTTGCTTACGCACACCGGTAAAATCGACATTCTGTTAATTCTGAAATCCTGTAAATTCTGATTCAGACATTTATTGTCAAATCTACAATCATACAATCTACAATCTAAAATCAACAATCATACAATCTACAATCAACAATCTACAATCAACAATCATACAATCAACAATCTAAAATCTCCATGTCTTTATCTCCTCGTCCCGAAAGTGTCAGGACAATCACGTCGTCCGGTTTGAATTTCTTTTTCCCGAAAACAGCAAGCGCGTGCGACGATTCCAAAGCAGGGATAATTCCCTCCAACTGTGTCAGTTCCAGAGCGGCGTCCAAAGCTTCGCCGTCGGTAACAGCGAGGTATTCCGCACGTTGAGTAACAAAAAGATTAGCATGTACCGGACCTATACCCGGATAGTCCAATCCTGCCGAAACAGAATAAGGTTCAGTGATTTGCCCGTCTTCGTCCTGCATTACGAAAGTACGGCTTCCGTGGATGATTCCCCTTTTGCCGAGATGAATTGTTGCAGCGGTTTTGCCGGTGTCGATTCCCAGTCCGGCAGCTTCTACGCCAATGAGTTTCACCCTCGTATCGTTCAGATAATGATAGAAACTGCCGGCGGCGTTGCTTCCTCCGCCAACGCAGGCAATCAGATAATCGGGGTAATTGCGACCTTCTTTTTCGGACAGTTGCGACTTTATTTCCTTGCTTATGATGCTTTGGAAACGCGTTACCATGTCGGGGTAGGGATGAGGTCCGACGGTGGAACCGATAATGTAGTGCGTGTCCGAAGGGTTGCAACACCAATCGCGAATAGCTTCATTGGTAGCGTCTTTGAGGGTTTTGTTGCCGCTTGACACGGGACGTACTTCTGCACCGAGCATTTTCATTTTCCGGACGTTGAGCTGCTGACGGGCGACATCGGTTTCGCCCATATAGACGATGCATTTCAGTCCCTTTAATGCACAGACGGTTGCCGTTGCCAGACCATGCTGACCCGCTCCTGTTTCGGCGATGATACGGGTTTTACCCATGCGTTGCGCAAGAAGTATCTGACCGACAGTGTTGTTAATCTTGTGCGCTCCTGTGTGATTCAAATCCTCGCGCTTGAGATATATGCGCGTTCTGTATTTATCCGACAGACGTTTAGCGAAATAGAGCGGCGAGGGTCGTCCCACATAATCGCGCATCAAACTGTCGAACTCGACTTTAAAATCATCGTCGTCGATAATCCGCAGATAGTTGTTTTTCAGATTTTCGACGTTGGAATAGAGGATTTCGGGGATATAAGCTCCTCCAAACTCACCGTAAAATCCTTCGTTATTAACATTATAATCCATTATTTTATTATTAATTTATATACATTTTCCAAAAAAAAGTTGAGGGCTGTCGTGAATCCCGACAGCCCTCATATAATTAATGTAAAGCAATCATCTATTCACGACTTGAATAAACCGCGAACGCCACCACCAAAATTTGTCTGTTACATTATAATCCATATCACAATTTTTAACGGCGCAAAAGTACAATAATATTTTTAATTTACGATTTTTTTTGATTTACGATTTTTTGATTTACGATTTTTGATTTACGATTTTAGATTGTTGCTTACGCACGACTGTCCTGAAGCCTGAAGAGCTGAAACATGTCGCCTCCAACGTAGAATCAGAATTTACAGAATTTTAGAATTAAACAGAATTCTGCAATTTCAGATTTCCTGACCTCAAGGAAATAGAAGTGTCACCCAAAACGGGAAAAAACCATATTTGATACAAATATCAACATTATAGCAAAGAAAAGACCAAAGTCAAATTAGCAGGGAATATAGTCTGGGTTTCGTTAATATGTTGACTGTCCTGAAGCCCGTCAGGGCTTCAATATGAATAACACCGAGCAAGCCGCAGGCGCAGCTCGGGGTATGGTCGCATCTTCTTCTGAACTACGTAGTAGTTCAACCCTTACAGGGTTGACAGAGAGGGGTTAGCCTTGTCCCCGAGCTGCGCTACGCTTGCTCGGGGGTATTCATATTCGACGCCTTCGGCGTCATCTGCTACCCAATAATGAGACAATCAAATTACGCCATATTTCAAACATAACAGGTTTTTAAAACTTGTTTTATTTCAATAAATTTCAGTTGATATAACAGTTTTCGGACAGACACTAAATAGATAGAGTGTGTTTCAAATTGTTACATTGTCTCGACAACGGACATTGCTGTGGTCGTTGAGGAGACTGCGCCGACCATTTTTAGTCCTGAACTTTTAGTTTTTAGTTTTTTTTGTACCTTTGCGCCCTCAAAAATGTAAACAGAAGATGCAAAAAATAAGAAATATTGCAATTATTGCACATGT
>JAIRLF010000048.1 GCA_031259655.1 Prevotellaceae bacterium | reverse complement strand
ACTTCCGGATTCCTGACTTAATAATTCAAACCAAATGCCCACAAAGGAACAACATTCCGATAACCGTATTCAATGTCATCTTTCACAATGTAAGCATTTTTCATGTCTTTGATTTGCTCATGATTTTTACTTTTTCCGCCAACTTCAAAAGTGAGATGGTTGATGTTGAAATCTGCCTTTTCAGAACGGAACACGTTGTTTTTTACTCGCATTTGCATATTACGCACGCAAGCGCGATCTTTGCAGGATGAAATATCAAGAATGGCAAAAGAAGGCCAACCGATTTGTGGCGATGACCGGCTATAGAGTAGAAAAGTTCACCGAACTGCTGCCTTACTTTGAAGCAGCCCATGCGGAGTATTTATCAGAATTCCACATGAATGGCAAGCGGCGTAAAGGGGTGCGTGCGTATACGCTGTACACCAACAGTCCCCTTCCCTGTATGGAGGAACGTCTGGCATTCATTCTGTCGTATTTGAAACTGAATCCGATTCAGGAAGCGCATGCAGACCTGTTTGATATTGAGCAGAAGCAGTGCTGTCAGCTCATACACGGACTGCGGGAGATACTCTATCAAGCGTTGGAGGCGACAGCAAGTGTGCCGGCTCAAAGTGATGCGCAATTGCAGGAAGTCTTATCCGGTCGAACATCGGAAGAAGAGAAAATCCTCTTGCATGACGGAACAGAACGGGAAGTACCTCGCCCCCAGGATGAAGTGGAACAGGCGTCGAAATACAGTGGGAAGAAGAAAAGACACACGCTCAAGAATGCGGTGCTTATCAACTGTTGTTGTCTGGTGCTGTATGTGAGTCCGACTTTTGCCGGACGCGTTCACGACAAAAAAATAGCCGATGTTTCGTATTGTATTCCCCAAGGGTTCACGTTGGCACAGGACACCGGTTATCAGGGATACCGACCCGATGGCGTCAGGATTGTTCAGCCGGTGAAAAAGCCCAGGGGAAAAGAGTTGACTGAGGAACAAAAGCAAAATAACCGGATTATTTCTTCTTTCAGAGTCAGGGTAGAACACGCCATTGGGAGCATTAAGCGTTACCGGACAGTCAAAGACGAATGCCGTTTGAGAAAGAATCTTTTTGTTGAAAGAGTTTTTATCTTGTGCGCTGCCTTGCACAATTTCAGGATTAAAGACAAACCGTTCACTTACGAAAACAAACTGACTTAATCTCTAATGTATTGCGGTATGTCTCGTAACGACCTTTGCGTTCTTTGCAAACATTAAGTTTATGCTGAAGTTCTTCCTTGGAAAGGTTGCGACTTTCCTCTTGGTCGCATGAGTCAAGCTCTTCCATGAATAAAGCGATATGTTCGTCCAGACGTTTGATGCGGTCGTCAAATTTGTTGAGCGTAAAGTTGTTATCCTTGGCATTCACAGCCTTAAACTTACTTCCGTCAATTGATATGTATGACTTTGAAAGAGCTTTAACCCCATGCAGAACTTATTGAACTCCTTGAATGTTTTTGTTATGCTATCTTTATTGTCCTTGCGGAAGTCGGAAATGGTGCGAAAATCAGGATACAGTTTGCTGAGTAGCCACATCACCTCCACGTCACATTTGCATTCACGAGCCAACTTGCGAGATGAACGTACTTGATAGAAATAACCATAGATATACAGTTTCAATAGGTCACGAGGGTCATACCCTAGAGTACCAGTGTTCTTGGGAGTGCTACGTATGAACTTTAACTTGCCCATATCTAAACTATCAATGAATGCATCAAACAAACGAACCGGTGCATCTTTCTCGACATATTCGTCTATACAATCAGGAAAAAGCACCTTCTGTCGTCGTTCTTCACCTTTCTTATATGCCATAACTCAGTTCCTTGGTTACAATAAAGATACGAAAAATGACTGAGATATATGAATATGGAGCCTTAAACTATAATATAAGTAAGGGTTATTTCGAAGGGATTCAATCACACCACTATCTAAAGGGTTTTCGGACAGTCTCCCCCGGTTTTGGGAAGTTTTCCTGTATTGCGAGGGTATCGTTTATTATTTTGCAAAGTAATCTTTAACCGCATCATTCGGAATCATTTCTTCCTGAAAGATATAAGCTCCAGTTTTTGGAGACTTCACCATCTTGATCACTTTAGAATAGGTACGCCCTTCGCCTTTCTTAAATGTTGCTACCGCTTTTTTTGCCATTGTTTAAATCTCCTATTATTTAATTTCCTTATGTAAAGTTACTTTCTTCAATATTGGATTGTACTTTTTCAATTCCAAACGCTGAGTCGTATTCTTTCTATTCTTCGTTGTAATGCATCTTGAAGTGCCCGGCATGCCACTTTCTTTATGCTCGGTACATTCCAAAATAACCTGTACCCTATTGCCTTTCGCTTTCTTTGCCATCTATCGTTTCTCCTTCGAATTAAACGTTTATACCTTTTATTTCCGTTAAAAAACCTTTCTGAACAGCATGGTTAATCGCTGCATCCAAACCAAGTTTGTTAATTGTACGCAAACCTGCGGCAGAAATGCTTAGGCTTATCCACTGATCTTGTTCCACCCAATAGAACTTTTTTGTAAACAAATTAACGTTGAATTTACGTTTTGTTCTTTTATTAGAGTGCGCAACATTGTTTCCAACCATTGCTTTTTTTCCTGTAATCTGACAAATTTTAGACATCTCTATCTTGTTTTATTATTTATTTGTTGTATGCGTTTTTAAATATTATTCTCAGAATCAGGGCGCAAAGTAACGAATAAAAATTAATCCACACAACTTTTTTCGGTTATTATTTTTCAATCCAAGAAATTATTTCGGTGGTGATGTAAAAAGTACGCTACTGTAAATATTTGGCAGTCAGGGATGAATTGGTATTTTTGTAAATGCAAATAACAATCACCCTCCATTGCCCCGATTGCCAAAGTACAAATGTAAAAAGAAATGGAAAGAAACCGTACGGGACGCAGAATTATTTGTGCAAAGAATGTGGCCGTCAGTTTACAGGCAACCATGCTTTGCGGTACAAAGTATGCCATTCATCCCTGACACAGAAGATATTATTGATGCCTGTTCGTGGCGCAGGCATCGAGGATATTGCAGAAGTAGAGAACATCAGCATCAAAAAAGTATTGTCGGTATTGGTCAATTCCCGACACTCGCTCCGCCCCAAACAGCCATATTATGATTGTTTGGAAGTAGATGAATTTTGGACTTATGTGCAAAAGAAGAACAGGAATGTATGGCTGATTTATGCTTATCACAGGGAAACAGGTGAAATCGTAGCCTTTGTTTGAGGCAAACGGGACTTGAAAACAGCCAAAGCATTGAAGAAAAAATTGGCTGATTCCTGTGTAAGCTACGCAAGCATTGCCTCCGATGATTGGGATAGTTTTGTGAGTACATTCAAGGGCGAAAACCATCTTACAGGAAAGAAACATACCGTTGGTATAGAGGGAAATAACTGTCGGCTGAAACATCGTATCCGAAGGGCATTCCGTAAAACTTGTTATTTTTCAAAACAGTTGTTTAATCATTTGAAAGCGTTCAATCTCGCTTTCTTTTATATCAATTTCGGTTTTGTCTTAGTAATCGTTACGAAATAACCTGACTTTATTCAGGTAGAATTTTGTAATTCCATTCACCGTGAAATTCATTTTGGTAAATATTCAATTCCGCCCATTGTTCATCTGTAACTTCTATTCCTGTTTCATACCGTTTATCATCTATTTCACAGGCAACTTTTAATCCTTTTGTTGTCGTTGTGTTCGCAATAAGACTTACAATTACCTGATAACTTACCAATGGCCTACCTCGCCATTTTTTTGATATATAAGAAAATAACCTGTGCTCAATCTTATTCCACTTACTTGTGCCGGGAGGGAAATGCGATACTTCTATATGCAATCCGGTTTCATTGGCAAATTTCTGCAACTCGTATTTCCATAATTTCCCTCTGCTGCTGTTACTGCCTCCGCCGTCGGCCGTTATAAGCAGACTGTCTGCTTTATTATGATAATAGATACCCATTTTATACCACCAGTTACGAATGCTTTGAACGGCAAACTCTGCCGTATCTTTGGTTATTCCCACATTTACCCAACCTATATTTTCCCGAATATCAAATACGCCGTAAGGGACTGCAACGCCGGTGGCTTCCGTCAGGAAATCGTAAGCGTTTACACTGGTTGCCGAGCCTTGCGGATGCCATTCAACTCCCTGGTTGTCAAAATTCCCTGCCAATTCCCGTTTTTTAGCATCAACTGAAATAACCGGCTGTTTTTCATGCATATATTGTTCTACTTTCTTATGTATATATTCAAATTGAGCATCTCTGTCCGCATGACTCTTACCCTCATACTGTTTCCTGTTGGACTGCAAACTGAAACCGTGTTCTTTTAATGCTTCCCCTATGATTCTATGGCTTACCGATATGCCTGTCGATTTTAATGACGCTTCTATATGGCGTAAACTTTTGCTTACCCATTGAAGCGGAGACTCCGGTTCTCCACGGGTATGAGGCATTATAAAAGATTCTATCTGATTCCATACGGCAGATGTTATGCTGCGTTTTCTCCCGCCTCCTTCTTTACGCTGTCGCCGATTCGTTCCCTGTACCGTCGCTACAGTACGGGATTCCAATTCTGTCATGCCTTTGTTGATGGTATTATGCGAAATCCCCAACTCCTTTTCTATTAATAATTTGCCTCCTCTCCCGAGCGCTTTTGCCTCTGAGGCAGCATACAAACGAAGCTGTTCTTCGTTCAAACAGGGCATAAATACCTTCATCTTTTCTATTACTTCTGCTTTCATAACGCAAAAGTAATAATTCTTTTAGATTAGTCAAATTATTTCATAACATTCCAAAGTTGGCATACTTTGGAGAACACCTCCCAATAAATAAAGGGCGGATATCAGCCGAAGAAGTGAAGAACGCCTTTCAAGGTATCGCATCCACGCAGGAAACCCTGATGAAAGTGTTTGCCGAACATAACGAAATGTTCTGTAAACGTATCGGAATCGATAGGGAAGAAACTACTTACAAAAAGTATTGCAACCTATAAGCATTTGATAAAGTTTCTTACCCGTGATATGTTTGTTTTCGCATCGTTTACAGGCATGGAATAATTGATTATCAGAGTATTAACTCAATATTCTGGGTGGTTTAGGGTGGCGCAAGCAGAAAATCACCTACTTTTGTACTATGTATGTCCGTAAGAAGACGAATCGCTCAGGTACTATCAGTGTAGTTGTTGTAGACAAATCATCGGGA
>JAIRLF010000027.1 GCA_031259655.1 Prevotellaceae bacterium | reverse complement strand
ATTTAACACTTCTTCAACAAATTCAAAAGTTGACAATACATCAGCCTTTTCTCTACCAACGGCTACCGTCAACTCATAGTGGGCAGACAAACTGCCATCTACTGTTCTGACTGTCCATCCATCACGGCGGTCGTGATATATCTCCTTCTTCCCACTGTTTATCATGGGTTCGATGCAGATTACCATCCCGCTGAGAAGTTTGGGTCCCTGACCTCGCCTGCCATAGTTCGGCACATCGGGGCGTTCGTGCATTTTTCGTCCGATTGCATGACCAACCATTTCGCGGACAACAGAATAGCCCGAACGTTCGACATGTGTCTGTATAGCGCTTGAGATGTCGCCCATACGGTTTCCATGAACTGCCTGCGCAATTCCTTTATACAACGATTCTTTCGTCGCTTTCAGAAGCATTTCCGCCTCAGGACTTATCCTGCCAACCGCAAAAGTATACGCAGAATCGCCATAAAATCCTTTCATTCGCGTGCCGCAATCTACCGATACAATGTCGCCCTCCTGAAGACGATACTCCGAAGGGATGCCGTGTACCACTACATCGTTCACCGAAATGCAAAGACTGTTTGGAAAACCGTTATAGCCGAGAAAACCGGGTTCGGCGCCGTTGTCGCGAATAAACTGTTCAGCCACCTTATCGAGTTCCAGAGTAGATACTCCCTGTCCGATATATTTCGCAACCTCTGCCAAAGTCCTCGATACCAAGAGAGCGTTCTCTCTCATTATCTCAATTTCCTCGTCTGTCTTTATATTATCCATTCTATTAAAGAACCTGTACATGCATATAAAACGGGCGCAAAGATAATACTTTTTTATTCAATTTTAAAAATATCCTTTTTTTGCCTGATTTTTCATACTTACGACGGGGTACGTCCTTTCAAACGTCCCGTCTTCATCAAACCGTCGTAATGGCGTAACAGCAAGTGACTTTCGATTTGTTGGAGCGTGTCGAGCACCACTCCCACAAGAATCAACAATGATGTTCCCCCATAAAACGAAGCAAACTCCTGAGTTACGCCCAGCCAGCGGTACGCAAATGTAGGAAGAATTGCCACAAATCCCAGAAATATCGAACCCGGAAGCGTGATTTTCGACATGATTCCGTCGATATATTCTGCCGTTTTCTTTCCCGGTTTTATTCCGGGTATAAAACCGCCGTTTTTCTTCATATCTTCCGCCATCATAGTGGGATTCACTGTTATAGCGGTATAAAAATAGGTAAATGCAATTACCAGAATGAAGAAAACCAGCGTGTACCAAAATCCGTAAGGCTGAAACGCCTGTGCAAGCCCGCGCGTTGAGTCAAATCCCGAAAACAGCATCGGCACAAACATCAAAGCCTGTGCAAAGATGATGGGCATAACTCCCGCCGCATTAATCTTCAACGGAATATACTGACGCGCGCCTCCGTACTGTTTGTTGCCGACAACCCGTCGCGCATATTGCACCGGGATTCTCCGAACTGCCTGTACCAAAGCGATACTTGCCATAAAAATAAACAGCAGTATCAATATTTCGACTATCAACAACAATGGTCCGCCGGTGGTTTCCGTAAAACGTGTTGCAAGTTCGGCGCCGAGAGCGTGGGGCAAACGCGCTATGATACCTATCATGATAAGTAACGAAATTCCGTTACCCAAACCTCTGTCGGTAATCCGTTCTCCAAGCCACATAACGAACATTGTACCGGCTATCAAACACATCACCGCAGGCACCTTATACGACCAAAACCCTCTGACCATAAACGCTTCTACGGGAAGTTGCGAATTCAGTGTAACCAGATACATAGGGCATTGAACAGCAAGGATAGCCAGTGTCAGTAAACGTGTATACTGATTGATTTTACGCCGTCCGCTTTCGCCTTCGCGCTGTATGCGTTGAAACGCAGGCACCATGATTGTCAAAAGCTGGATTACGATTGACGCCGAAATGTATGGCATCACTCCTAATGCGAATACCGAGGCGTTTGAAAAGGCGCCGCCCGAAAACAGGTCAAGCATACCCATCCATCCTTCTCTCGAAGATTGCGAGAACGCTCCGAGCATTGTCGGGTCTATGCCCGGCAAAACTACAAAACTGCCAAAACGAAATACCAGAAGCAAAAGAAGAGTATAGCCGATTCGCGTCCGCAACTCTTCTATCCGGTAGATGTTTTGTATGGTTTGTATAAACCTCTTTATTCCTAAGATATCCAATATCTTGTTCATTATCTCTGCTGTTTAATTGCTTTCCCTTGTTTTGATTCTATCGCTTCTATTGCCGACTTCGAAAATGCATGGGCAGTAACTTCTAAAGTTGCATTTAACTCGCCATTACCCAACACTTTTATTCTGTCGTTCTTCGATATCAAACCGGCTTCAACGAATGTCTCGATATTTATCACACTTAGATTGTGTTTATCTGCCAATTGTTGTAAGGTAGAGATATTTACAGGTTTATATTCGATACGGTTTATGTTTGTAAACCCGTATTTCGGCAAACGGCGCTGAATAGGCATTTGACCTCCTTCAAAACCGAACTTGCGCGAATATCCCGAACGGGACTGTGCGCCTTTGTGTCCGCGCGTCGAAGTGCCGCCTCGACCCGAGCCTTGTCCTCGACCGATTCTTTTTACCTTGTGAGTGGAACCTTTTGCAGGCTTTAAATTGCTCAAATTCATATCTATAATTCTCCTTTGGTTACTAAATTTTTTCTACTTTTACCAAATGACTGACTGCTTTAATCATTCCTTCGACAACGGGCGTCGCTTCGCGCTCTACCGTACGGTTAATCTTGCGAAGACCAAGCGTATCCAATGTAGCGCGTTGCCTTTTGTTTGCTCCGATTCGGCTCCTGACTTGTGTTATCTTATATATAGCCATTTTTATTTCTCCTTATCCGTTAAATACTTTTTTAATAGGGATGCCGCGCAATTGTGCAACTGTGTATGCGTCGCGCAGTTCCAACAAAGCCGCTACAGTTGCCTTAACCAAGTTGTGAGGGTTCGACGAACCTTTCGACTTCGCCAACACGTCGTGTATTCCGGCGCTTTCGAGCACGGCGCGCATGGCGCCTCCGGCTTTTACTCCCGTTCCGGGCGCTGCAGGCTTGATGAAAACTTGAGCGCCACCGAACTTCGATTCCTGTTCGTGGGGTATCGTACCTTTATATACGGGTACTTTCACTAAATTCTTTTTAGCGTCTTCGACACCTTTCTCAATAGCGGAGGTTACTTCGCCGGCTTTTCCAAGTCCGTATCCTACTATTCCGTTTTCGTCGCCTACTACTACTATGGCGGCAAAACTGAAATGACGACCTCCTTTCGTTACTTTCGTAACTCGCTGTATTGCAACCAACCTGTCTTTAAGGTCTAAATCGGTGGTTTTTACTTTTCTGATATTTGTATTCGGCATAATTTCTAAAATTTAAGTCCTCCTTCTCTTGCGGATTCTGCTAAACTTTTTATTTTTCCATGATAAAGATACCCGCCGCGGTCAAATACTACGGCTGTAATACCTTTTTCTTGAGCGCGTTCGGCGGATAATTTCCCGACTATGCGCGCTACTTCGACTCCGGATTTCCCTGCAATCTGTTCTGCCAGCGATTTATCGCGCGACGATGCTGATGCCAGGGTGATTCCTTTCGTATCGTCTACAAATTGAACGTATATCTGTTTGTTACTCCTGTACACCGACATGCGGGGACGTTCGGAGGTTCCGTTCACTATTTTACGAATACGGTAACGTATTCTCCTTCTTCTATCGTTCTTTGTTAATGACATGTTATATTTCCTCTCAATTATTTAGCGTTAGCGGACTTGCCTGCCTTGCGTCTGATTTGCTCGCCGACAAAACGAATACCTTTGCCTTTGTACGGCTCCGGTTTGCGGAACGAACGAATTTTCGCGGCAACTTGCCCGATTAATTGTTTATCAATTGATGTTAACGTAATTAAGGGATTCGCTCCCTTCCTTTCAACCACTGCTGTGGCTTTCACTTCGGGCGGTAACTCGAAATGGATATCGTGCGAATATCCTAAACTGAATTCGAGTACCTGACCTTTAGCTTCGACTTTGTAGCCTACTCCAACCAACTCCTGTTTGATTGTGTAGCCGGTCGAAACTCCCAATACCATATTGTTTATCAATGCGCGATATAATCCGTGCATCGAACGGTGGCGGGGCTGGTCTGTGGGTCGCGTAAAAGCAACAGAACCATCCTCTATCGAGACTTTTATATCAGGGTCTACCTTCTGTTTAAGTACTCCAAGAGGCCCTTTCACCGTAACCACATTTGCCTCGTCGATTGTAACGACAACTCCTTGTGGCAGGTTTACAGGTAATTTTCCTATTCTTGACATTATCTATTCTTTAATTAATTACTTTACTTATTCTAATATATCCTTGTTTTTAACGGCATAACAAACCATTCCGTTCAGGAACTTTATCGGATGAAACGAATATTTTACTTCGTTGCTAAGCTCGTCGAGCGTCGATGAGAATGTAAATATAAAGTTTTCGTTGTCCGGGTTGTTTTGCCGGTGCTTTTCTATGCATTTTTCGTATTTTGCACGTATCTGTTCCTGTTTTGCAGGAATATCTTTGTTTTTTTCCGACATACGGTCAATCCATGCGTCAAAACTGTCTTCGTTGCTAATGTAAGCGATATGTTTCCGCAACTTAAACTCTACACTGTCGCTTTGTCCGGATTCTTTGCTTTTGTCGGTTTCCAGAAGTAAGACATTGTCTGGTTTTATAGTGCGTTTATCTTTATCGTTCAATCTTTCGACAAGTACAACATCACGGTCGTTTATGCGCGAATTGCTCATCGAATCGCCGATAACTACATATATGTCATATTTTCTGGGATTAATATCCTCATCCTCAGAAATTAGATTATAGTCATAAATATTTGTATCCAACTTTATAGTTGAACTGAAATATTTATTCGGGTCGCCTGCCGAAACGGTCTTATATACTCTTGGTCTCATTTTTACTGTAAACAAAAGCAGTACATAAATCGCGACCACACTCAAAATAACAGCCATTGATATCATAACATCCTCATTTAACTTGTACTTTTGCCAACGTTGTAGTTTTTCGCACCATTTGAATGCAAAGAATTTTGCAGGCAAAGAGCGCTGTCCAAAACAATATAAACCAAAATAATTTGGCGTTATATGAATCAATAGAACCGACAAAAAGCAGAGATATCGCCATTAACATTATTGATACTAATGTGTGTACAAATCCCTTTTTCATCTTTTTGAGAGTTATTTTGCTCGAATTGACTATGTAAGCTATGTCTAATAAATGTATAACGATTATCATTACTATAGCAAACATGTATCTCGCTGTTTCATTTAAAAACGAAAAATCTAAACTCAAAAAAATACTTGGAAATGCTGCTGCTAAAAGCAACATACACCACACTAAGGCGTATATTGATTCCCAAATACTTATGTCGATTATTTTTTTCATTTTTATTCCGTTTCTACCCGATAAAGATATGTTTTATTACAAAATATCAAACATTAATACACATAACAAAGAACTTCGCCGCCGATATTCATTTCACGGGCTTCTTTGTCGGTAATCACGCCTTTCGAGGTCGATATAATCGCAATGCCAAGCCCGTTCAATACGCGGGGCATTGTAACTGCGCTCGTATATCGACGCAATCCGGGACGACTGACACGTTTGAGGTGTTTTATCGCCGCGTTTTTTGTCTCGGGGTGATACTTCAAGGCTATCTTGATTGTGCCTTGCGGCTTGCTGTCAATGAACTTATAGCTCAAGATATAACCTTTATCATGCAGGACTTTCGTGATTTCCTGCTTAATTTTGGAGGATGGAATCTCCACTACTTTGTGATTCGCCCTAACCGCGTTACGTATCCGGGTAAGGTAATCTGCTATTGGATCAGTCATTTTTACTTAATTTTTTTTAATTTCTTTCCGGCGCTCGAACCCGGCGCCCGATATCCAAATTATTTTATTGTTCTTATTTAATTTTTAATTCTTTTATCTATCAAAATATACCCCCGAATTGTCTCAAATCGGGAGCGCAAAGGTACGTACTTTTTTTTTATCTCCAAATTTTTTTGCATGTTTGTGTAAAATGTGTTGATTGTCAAACGTTTTTTAATGCGATTTTTTCGAAAAAGTATTTTTATCCTGTTAAAAATAGCGCAAAGATATTTATTTTTACATTAATTAATCTTCATTAATGTGCGATTTTACAACTATCTCATTCCGACTTCAACGAGGTTACCGGATTTTGCGAAAGTGTCCTCACAGTCAATCCGAAAGATATGGAAAGAGCAATAGCGCACTGAATCAATACAGGGAACAGAAATATTCCTGCCGTTAAAGGCACACGGTTTGCATAACCTTCCAACCATGACGACACAATATAATATTCGACAGGTATGGCGATTAGCGCGGCAATGCCAATCCATTTCAGAATATCGGACGACAGAAGCATGAATATCGCCTTGTGGTCTGCTCCATATATTCTCCTGATACCTATTTCTTTAGTGCGACGTATAATGGTGTACAAATGTATTGCGAACAGTCCCAAAATCACTACTAACAGCGACAGCAACGTGCTTAATAATATGATTGTGGATTGTGTTTTCATCCCTTCGAACTTTTTGGCGTAAATATCCTCTGTCCATACAGGCTCGACAAAAAAATTAGGGTCAAATTTATTGAATACACTGTTTAACGATTCTCTTATTTTCATCCGGTTGATGTTTTCATCAAATTTAAAGTACATCACCGACCCAATGTCGCCAAAACAGAAACTAATCGCTAAAGGTTTGATTTCGTTGCCCGGTGAATCGTAATAAAAGTCTTTCACTACGCCTAAAACTTTGGTGTTCACGTCGCCTTTGTAGTTCACAAATTTCCCTGCGATAGGTCGTTCCAGCCCCAACATCCTCATCGCAGCCTCGTTAATAAGAATAGTGCGAAGAGTATCACGCTTGTCCTCCTCTTTCAGAAAATCGCCGTCAACCAATTGAAGACCTATTAATTCGCACATATCCGGCATTACCCTGTATTCGTTTATACCGTGCGTAGTATTTTCACCGAGGGATGCAATACTCTGTCCACTGCATCTTCCGCCGATGTGATGATCGCTTCCACTGATTTTTCGAATGAAAGGAAACTGCATTAATTCCTGTCTCAACGCGCCATAGTTTTTATACAAATTTCTATTCAACAGGATACTGGCAACGTTTTCCGGATTATATCCCTTGTCGCAGTTCTCCAAATATTTTGTCTGCCTGTTCATTGTAAAAATATACGACATAAGGACAAGGGTTATAATTGTTTGGAATACAACAACGCCGGCTGTCAGTCTGCGTTTCGAGAACCTGATTCGCTTAAACAGTATATCCAAAGGACTGAAACGGCTAAGATAAAATGCAGGATATCCGGCAGATAATGCAACAGTGAAGATAAACAGCAACGATACGCAGATTATGAAATCAAGACTAATCAATCGCATCAAAGAAATCTCAACTTTGATCAACTGCGAAAACCAGGGTGTGAGATATACGGATAAAGCGAATCCCAAAACAAAAGCAATAAATACGATAACAGACACTTCGGACAGAAATTGCCTGACGATATCCCATATCCCGGCTCCATTGGCTTTACGGATTCCTATCTCTTTCATACGCGATTCGCCGTGAGTGATGAACAGGTTGACAAAATTGGCGATTGCCAGAATCAATATAAGTACAGCAATTAGAGACAGTATCTGTATTCTGTTGATGCTGCTTCTTTTAGCTATATTGGAGCTTATTTTTGAAAAATACACATCTGTGAGTTTTTCGGTCAATCCGCCGCATTTCTCGTTGGTAAATCTACTTTTCATCAAAGATGTATATTCCGCTTCTATATTTTTCCTTACTGTCGCCAATGATGCTTCCTTATTTATCAGATAGTAAGTATTATATTCGCATCCTCCCAGCATATTGACATAATCTTCGGGTATATTCATCAACATGTCAAATGTGAAATGCGTGTTGGCGGGCAATTCTTTGACTATCCCCGAAACGGTTAAGGTTTTGCCGCGTACCGATATTTGATTGCCCATGGCATTAGAGGCATTTCCAAATATAATATCCGCATAACGGCGGGTGATAACCACAGAATTAGGTTCTTTGAGAGCATTGCCGGGAACGCCGTCGATGAACTGCATCTGAAAAACTTTGAAAAACTCGGGGTCGGTGAACAGTACATTCACTTTTTTAAATGTGTTTTGCTCTACAACTACATCAAAAGCGCCATCGCTGAAAATTTGTACAGCATAATCTATCCCTGGTACTTTAGATGGCAACTCGGTGTATGCCGACCGAAGATTAACCGATACAGTATTATAGTCGTCGAATACACTGCTTAATCGTACAATCCTGTCTTTACCGGCAAAATGTTTGTCGTAACTCAGTTCGTTTACTACAAACAAAAGTAACATGATGGATACCGCAAATCCAATCGCTAACCCTGTAATGTTGATTAACAGGAAAAAACGCGCACGTTTGTAAAATCTTATAAGTTTCATCTTTCTAACGTATTAAATTTTATTATATCCCTTTCTTCCGAACAAAATAAATACAAATTATTGTAGCATTCTTTTTCTGAAGAAGTGGTAAAAACCGCCTCTCCCTGAAAAGTTTTTTTCTTTTTTTCAACTGCAAAAGTAGTGTTTTTTTTAATAACATCACAAACTTTTTTGTTTTACAGGGTGAATTTTTTTGCAAATTATTCTTTTGTCACGTCCTGAAAAAAGTTGACAGATTTTTACTAAAATTTTCGTTCTTTATTTGTCGAATTTTTTAAGCGACCGCCTCATGCACCTCCTGTGGAGTTTTAAAATTTAAAGCCCAATGAGGCCGACGGGTATTATGCAATACTGTTATCTCTCTAATGGACATTTTGGGCTAACCACAATCAGAATATCTCTTTCAAGTCGATTTCGATACCGTCTAAAACATGTACCGGAATTTTTCCCGTTTCGTACAGCGTTCCTTTGTAATATTTTCCGTCGGGTTGCAGGATAAAAACCTGTACGGCTTCATCAGTAAAAACTATCCAGTATTCGCGCACGCCAACGGTTTCGTAGATATCGAATTTTTCGCAAAAGTCGTATTTTGCCGTCGATGGCGACTGTATTTCGGCAATGAAGTCTGGAACGCCAAGACAGCCTCGCCTGTCAATTTTTGCGAGGTCGCACACGATGCAAATATCCGGCTGTACAACAGTGTAAATCAAATCGTCTTCTTTTTCGCCGTTTTTGGGCAATCGCACATCGAACGGCGCTGCAAAAACTTTACATTTGCCTTCGTTTTTTTTGATAATATTACCCAATTCCCAGCTTAAATTCATACTAATTTCCTGATGCATAGAAGTAGGCGCGGACATTATCCTGACAATACCATCCGTTAGTTCGCGTCGTTTATCGTCCAGCCATGTCAGGTAGTCGGCATACGTGTACTGTTTTTGAGGGTCTAATAAATACTCCATAATCACAATAGTTTTAAAATTTTGTGCAAAAGTAATTAAAAATATTATCTTTTTATAGTTAACTTTCCTATTTGTTCTTTGACGGTTTTGATTTTGGATTCCGTATCCGACAGTTTTTTGCGTTCGTTTTCGACAATTTC